>DATABT010000761.1:0-2687 GCA_036259455.1 Longimicrobium sp.
AACACCGTGTCGTTCTGAGGAAGGCGCCGCGACGAACCACGCTGATTCCGCTGCTGCCAGCGCGCCGACCGAGGAATCTGGTGGGTGGGCGCTCCGCCCTGTCGGTCACGACCCTTCTGCGCGAGAAACCGCGCTCGACACGCTGCACCGTTGCCGAGCCAGATTCTTCGGTCGGCGCTCCTGCTCCCGCGCGAGGGAAGGATCACGCGGGCGCCTTCCTCAGAATCGACAGCGATCCTTCCGTGCGGTGCTTTTCCGGATCAGGTACCCTATATCCGATTGACCGTACACCGCCCGCGCGCTATCCTCCGGAGCCGGGCTCTTCTGCCCCCGTAGCACCTCCCCGCGCCTGCCCCCGGCGCACCGCATCCCCCGCGATGACCGAGCTGTCCGACCGCCTCGCCACGCTGTCGCCGGCGAAACGCGCGCTGCTGGAGAAGCTGCGCCTCGGCCCGGCCGGCGCCGCCCTCCCGGACGGCCCGGCGCCGCTGTCGGCGGAGCAGCGGCGGCTCTGGTACCTGCTCCCGCTCGCGCCCGACTACCCCGTCTACACCATCCCGCTCGGCTTCCGGCTGCGCGGGCCGCTGGACGTGGACGCGCTCCGGTCCGCGCTGCGCGACCTGGTGGCGCGGCACGAGATGCTGCGCGTGGCGTTCGAGGAGCGGGACGGCGAGCCCATGCAGATCGTCCACGACGGCGCCGCCTGGGAGCCGCGCCTCGTGGAGGTGCCGGACGACAGGTGGGCCGCGAGCGAGGCGCGCTGGCAGGCGGACGACTTTGCGCTGGGCTCCTTTGATCTGTCCGCGGGGGAGACGTTTCGCGCCACCGTGGTGAAGGTCGCGGACGACGAGCATCACCTGTTCATCGGCCTGCACCACATGGCGGCGGATGGGTGGTCGGCGGCGGTGCTGCTGCGCGAGCTGAGCGCGCTCTACGCCGCGCGCGTCGCGGGCGAATCCACGGGTCTGCCGGATCCGCCGGTGCGGTTCCGCGACTGGGCGGCGTTCCAGCGGCGGCCGCGCCAGGGGGCGGACGCGGACGAGGCGTTCTGGCGCGAGGTGCTGCGTGGCGCGCCGCACGTGCTGGAGTTGCCGGCGGACCATCCCCGTCCCGCGCTGCAGAGCTGGGACGGCGCCAAGCACGCCTTCGCCGTTCCGCCGGAGCTCACGCGGCCGCTGGAAGCGGCGGCGCGCGCGGAGGGGACCACGCTCTACACCGTCTTCGCGGCGGCGTACGCGCTGCTCCTGTCGCGGTACGCGGGGGAGGAGGACTTTCTGCTCGGCACGCTGCTGGCCAACCGCCCGCGCCCGGAGGTGGCGGCGGTCGTCGGCTTCTTCGCCAACACGGTGCCGCTGCGGATGCGGATGCACGGCGACCCCACGCTGGGCGAGCTGCTGCGCCGCGTCCACCAGGTGGTGGCGGACGCGCAACGGCACGGCGCGCTGCCGTTCGACCGCATCGTGGAGCTGGCGGACGTGCGGCGCGACTTCAGCCGCCCGCCGCTCGTGCAGGCGGTGCTGACCTTTACGGACGGACCCGGGTCGGCGCTGGCGATCCCCGGCGTGGAGGTGGAGCGGATCGAGATGGACTCGCGCACCGCCATCTTCGACCTCACCCTCCAGGTGGAGCGCCAGGATGACTCCCTCCACGCGGCGCTGCAGTTCCCGGAGGCGCTGTTCGATGAGGAGACGGCGCGGCGGATGGGGCGCCACCTCGTCACCATCCTCCGCGCCATCGCGGCGGACCGCGCGCTCCCCGTGTCCCGCGTCGCGCTGGCGGACGAGGAGGAGGTGGCGCAGGTCGCGGGGTGGTGCGACGGCGGCCCGGCGCTGCTGAAGGACGGGACGATCCCGGGACTCTTCGAAACACAGGTGCGGAAGACGCCGGACGCCGTCGCGCTCGTCCACGGGCACGCGGAGGTAACGTTCGATGAGCTCAACCGGCGCGCCAACCGCGTCGCGCACGGGCTGATCGCCGCGGGCGTGCAGCGTGGCGAATGCGTGGGGATCTGCCTTGCGCGCACGCCGGCCATGGTCGCCGCGATGCTGGGGGTGATGAAGGCCGGCGCCGCCTACGTGCCGATGGACCCCGCGCACCCCGCGCCCCGCCACCGCGCCGCGCTGGCCCTCTCCCGCGCGCGGCGGGTGATCACGGACGCGGCGTCGCGGGCGGCGCTGGGCGAGCTGCGTTCCGTCACGGCGAGCACCGTCGCGGAGATGGAAACGGAGCGGGAGGACGACCCCCCGCCGCGCGCCGGGCCGGCCGACCTGGCGTACGTCATCTTTACCTCCGGATCAACCGGTGCGCCCAAGGGAATCTCCATCGAGCACCGCGCCTCCGCCGCCTTGCTGGCGTGGGTGCGCGAGCTGCTGGGCGAAGAGCGCGAGGCCGTGCTGGGCTCGACTTCCATCACCTTCGACGTGTCGGTGGGCGAGCTGTTCGGCACGCTGTGCTGCGGCGGCTCCATCGTGCTCGTCGAAAACGCGCTGGCGAACCTTTCGCGCGGCCGCCGCGTCCTCGCCGCGCCGATGACGCCGACCGCCGCCGCCGAGCTGCTGCGCGAGGGGCGGCTGCCGGCCGGCGCGCGGAGCCTGCTGCTGGGCGGCGAGGCCGTGCCGCCGCCGCTGGTGGGCGCGCTGGCGGAGGCCGGCGTGCCGCGCATCGTCAACCTGTGGGGCCCCACGGAG
>DATABT010000762.1:0-2471 GCA_036259455.1 Longimicrobium sp.
GCGAGGACCGAGCCGTGGGCCGGATCACCAGCACGGGTGAGTAGATTTCTCAGTCGGCGCCATGGGAATCCTGCACGGGCTGAGTTCGGTGCAGGCGCCTCCTTCGAAATGACAGTTCGGCGTCGGGTCTGTTTACCTGCAGCAAAATCGACGAAGAACCAAAAAAGCGGAGGACGCGGAAGGATGTCCTCCGCGTCCTCCGTGCCTCCGCGTGAGCCCGGAGGAATCAGACCTCCATGATCTCCGCTTCCTTGTGCTTCATCAGCTCCTCGATCTTGGCGACGTACTGATCGGTGAGCTTCTGCACCTCGGCCTGCTCGCGGCGGACGTCGTCCTCCGAAAGGCCCTCGTCCTTCTGGCGGTGCTTGATCTCGTCGTTGGCGTCGCGGCGCACGTTGCGCACCGCCACGCGCGCCTCTTCGGTGAGCTTGTGCAGCAGCCGCACGTACTCCTTGCGGCGCTCCTCCGTGAGGGGAGGGATGGGGATGCGGATGACCTGGCCATCGTTGGACGGGTTGAGCCCCAGGTCGCTCTCGCGCAGCGCCTTCTCCACGGCCTTGATGAGGCTCTTGTCCCACGGCTGCACCACCAGCATCCGCGCCTCGGGGGCGGTCACCGTGCCCACCTGGTTCAGGGGCATGGGGCTGCCGTAGGCGTCCACCTTCACGGTGTCCAGCAGCGCCGGGCTGGCCTTGCCGGTGCGCACCCCGGCGAACTCGCGGCGCAGCGCCTCGATGGCGCCATCCATCCGCTGACGGGCTTTCTGCAGGCTGGGCATGGGCGGTCCGGGTATGTCTGTGTTTGAACGATAACAGCTCGGAATCGGGATCGATCCAGCGTCAGCGGTGCACCAGCGTGCCGATGCGCTCGCCCTGGACCGCGCGGCTCACGGCGCCGGGCACGTCCAGGTTCAGCACCATGATGGGGATGTCGTTCTCCTTGCACAGCGACAGCGCCGCCGCGTCCATCACGCCCAGCTCGCGCGAGAGCGCCTCCAGGTAGGTGATGTCGGGGATGAACCGCGCGTCGGGGTCCTTCTTGGGATCCGCCGAGTACACGCCGTCCACCTTGGTGGCCTTGATGATGACGTCGGCCTCCATCTCGATGCCGCGCAGCACCGCCGCCGTGTCGGTGGAAAAGTACGGGTTCCCCGTGCCGCCCGCAAAGATCACGATGCGGCCCTTTTCCAGGTGCCGGATGGCGCGCCGGCGAATGTACGGCTCCGCCAGCTGCTCCATGCGGATGGCCGTGAGCACCCGCGTCTCCAGTCCGCCGCGCTCCATGGCGTTCTGCAGGGCCAGGGCGTTGATCACGGTGGCCAGCATTCCCATGTAGTCGGCGCTCACGCGGTCCATCCCCTGCGCGCTGGCGGTGGTGCCGCGGACGATGTTGCCGCCGCCGATCACCAGCCCCAGCGCCACCCCCATCTCGTGCACGCGGCGGATCTCCTCCGTGAGCCGCTGCACCACCGGCGGGCTGATGCCGAAGCCCTGCTCCCCCGCCAGCGCCTCGCCGCTGATCTTGAGGAGCACGCGGCGGTACTTCAGCGCGCCCACCCCTTCCGTCGCGCGGGACGAAAGGGGCGCGGCGGCCACCAGGTCGGGATGCGCCCCGTCCGCCACCTTACTCGCCCAGCGCAAAGCGCGTGAACCGGCGCACCTCGATCTTTTCGCCGGTCTTGGCCGAGACTTCGGTGATCAGCTGGCCGACGGTCTGATCGGGGTTCTTGACGAACGGCTGCTCCAGCAGCGCCTGCTCGCTGTAGAACTTGTCGACCTTGCCGTCCACGATCTTGTCCCAGATGTGCTCGGGCTTGCCGCTCTCGCGCATCTGCTCGCGGTACACGGCGCGCTCGCGCTCCACCAGCTCGGCGGGAAAGTCCTCGCGGCGGATGGCCACCGGGTTGGCCGCGGCCACGTGCATGGCCACGTCGCGGACCAGCGCCTGGAAGGCGTCGGTGCGGGCCACGAAGTCCGTCTCGCAGTTCACCTCCACCAGCACGCCGATCTTGCCGCCCATGTGGATGTAGCTGCCGATGGCGCCCTCGCGGGTTTCGCGCTCCGCGCGCTTGGCGGCCTTGGCGGCGCCGCGGGCGCGCAGGATGTCGATGGCCGCTTCCATGTCGCCGCCGGCCTCGGTGAGCGCGGCCTTGCACTCCATCATCCCCGCCCCGGTGCGCTCGCGGAGCTCCTTCACGGCCTGTGCGCTGATTGCGATCGTCATTGCTTCCGTCTTTCCGGATCTATGGTTCAGGGGTCGCGCGGCGTTCGCGCGCGTGGCCGCGGCGCGGCAACCTGTCGCCCCGCCGCCCCGCGCGCAACCCCGTCCGCACGGTTTCCGCGCCCGCGGCGGCGCGCGCGGATGAAAAAAGGGCCCCGGCACAGCGCGCCGGGGCCCCTGCAAACTGTTCGCCGCGGCGCGCGGCGAGCGCGGTTACTCCTCGCTCGCGCCGTCTTCGCCACCGGCGCCCG
>DATABT010000763.1:0-5155 GCA_036259455.1 Longimicrobium sp.
TCGTCCGCGGCGCCCGTGCAGCGCGCCGCATCTTGTTTTACACCATCGGTTTACCACCCGCCCTTAATCAATATCTCACACATTGATCCGGTGCGTATGACGAAGTGCATGTAGCAGTCGCAATCCGCATGGCACCTGTGCAATCCGCAATCCGGGCGTGTCGGCATGACGCACGTAAGTCGTGTTTCTTGACAGCGGTACGCTTCTTCCATTACACTGGTTTTCCGCTTCCCGCAGTGACGTTGTCCCTGTTTTCAATCACCGGCAACGCAGGTCACCATGCACTTGCCCGCCTTGCTGGGGCTGGCGGCGTTTCTCCATGCCGCCCCCGCCAACGACACCACCACGCCGCGCGGCCTGGCCCGTGGCCTTCCCGCGCACGAGCTTTCCTCGGCCGCGGCCGCGGGGCTGAGCGCCACGGCGCTCACACGCGCCGAAGAGGCGGTGTGGGACGAGATCAACCGCGGCTCCTTTCCCGGCGCGTCGCTGGCCGTCGGGCGCTGGGGAATGGTGGTGCTGGAGCAGGGGATGGGACGCACCGGCGCCGGCGGCGGCGAGGTGGACCCCGACCGCACCGTGTACGACATCGCCTCGCTCAGCAAGGTCGTGGGCACCACCACGGCGGTGATGCTGCTGGTGGAGGACGGCAGGATGTCGCTGGACGACCCGGTGCAGGCGTACCTGCCGGAGTTCCAGGGCTACAACAAGGACCGCGTCACCATCCGCCACCTGCTCACCCACACGTCCGGGCTGCCTGCCGGCTCCGACGGCGCGGGTGCTACGCCGGAGGAGTCGCTGCTGCGCCTGATGCGCGTGCCGCTGGGGCACGCGCCGGGAATGCACGTGGAGTACTCGGACGTGGGGTTCGTGGTCCTGTTCGCCGCGGCGGAGCGGGCCGCGGGCGAGCCGCTGTACCGGCTGCTGGACCGCCGCGTCTTCGAGCCGCTGGGGATGCTGTCCACCCCCTACGTGATGGGCGAGGGGTGCCTGCGCTGCGCCGGCACCAGCCGCAGCCGCGGCGACGCCTTCCGCGGCAAGGTGCACGATCCCATCAGCCGGCGGTTGGGCGGCATCGGCGGCAACGCGGGGCTCTTCAGCACGGCGCACGACCTGGCCCGCTTCGCGGCGATGATGGCCAACGGCGGCGAGCTGAACGGCGTGCGCATCTTCAATCGCGCCACCGTGCGCACGTTCACGCAGCGGCAGCCGGGAACGGGCACCCGCGCCCTGGGGTGGGACACGCCGGGCGCGCCGGGGACGGGCGCGGCGGGATCGCGCGTCTCCGACCGCTCGTTCGGGCACACCGGCTTCACGGGGACGTCCATCTGGATCGACCCGGACCGCGGCACCTGGGTGGTGCTGCTGGCCAACCGCACGTACGAGGAGCGGCGCAACCGCATGCAGTCGCTCCGCCGCACCCTGCACGACCGCGTGACGGACTCGGTGCGCGGCGAGCCGGCGTACGGCGGCGGGTCGGAGTAGCCCGAAAATCCAGTAGCACGAAATACGCTGTAACACCGCGCCGCGGGTTTGGGCGCGGTGTTTGCTTTTGGTGGCACACGGAATCCGCCGCATCAGCGCCCGCCCGCGGACGGACGGATGCAGGCAGCAGGACGAAACGCCACTTTCGGGGAGGGATGGAGCCCCATGTCCACCGATCAGGAAGCCGTCCGCGAGCTGCTGGGTCCGCTTGCCGACCTGCCCTCGCCCCCTTCGCCCGACGACCGGGACGAGGCGGGCGAGGCCACCGGCGGCATCATTCCCGGCACGGGCCGCCGCGCGGAAGACCACCAGCCGTCGCCGCCCGGCCAGCACCACGAGCCCGGGCAGTAGCGGCGCGCACGTCTCGCGATCCACCCTCGCTCTCATGCGGCGAGGGTGGATTCTGCTTTGGGGAGAAAGATCCCGCCTCACACGGAGGCAACGGAGTGAACGGAGTTTGCTCGTGCTTCCCTCCGGACGCGGGGGCATCGGCCCGGTCCTCTCGGTCCTCTTCTGTGGATGGGGAAGAAGTCTGTCGCCACGGTAGAAATCACGCCGTTGCGTCCGTTGACTGCGTGTGAGGCCAGAGCACTTCGAGGCGGTCGCATCGAACCCTTTGACACGCATCGGACGGAGTTGCCCGCAGCTTGCATGGGCAGTGCGCGCTGACGCGGGGAGCGCATCCTTCCCCGCCTTGTTCACCCGTCCGGAAGGCAGAGATGCATCGCAACATCGCAGCCCTGGCGCTGCTTACGCTCGCGGCGTGCACGCCTTCGGGCCCGTCCACCGGCCCGAGCCCCGTGCCCGCCGACACCGTACGCATCGGGCCCGGCGCGGGCACGGGGCGCATCGAGCGGCTGGTCTACCGGCCCGTGAGCCCCGCGCTGCCGCCCATCCCCGCGGCCAACGGGGCGCTGGACATCACCGTCATCCACCCCGGGCAGGGACAGACGCGGCCGCGCGTTGATTCCACCTTCATCTATGGCAACGTGGGGACGGGGCAGGCGGCGCTGGAGATCAACGGCACGCCCATCCCCGTCGCACCCAACGGCGCCTTCATCGCCTACCTGCCGGTGCCGCAGGACGGCGCGTGGCGCCTGCGCGCGCAGGCCGGCGGGCGCGAGGTCACGGAGACGCGCTCGTACGCCACGCCCTCCACGGGCGGGGGAGGAGGAAACACGGCGTCGAACAACGCGACGTTCGCCGCGGCGCGGCTGGGCACGGTCACCGGCGGCGCGGATACGCTGGCCACCGGCTCCGACGCCATCTACGCCCGCCCCACGCCGACCGGCACCTACCGCTGGTTCTTTCCCCGCGGGGCGCGGCTGGCGGTGGTGGAGCGGCGCGGCGAACAGTACCGCGTGCGGCTGGGCGATACGACGACGGCGTGGGTGGATGCGGACAACCTGTCGCTCACCCCCGCCACCGCGGCGCCGCCCGCGCCGGGCCCGGTGAACAGCTCCATCTCGCCCACGGCGGACGGGCTGGACCTGCGGCTGCGCGCCGGCGGGCGGCCGTTCCTGGTGGAGACGTCGGAGAGCGGCGCCACCGTCACCGTCTACGGCGCCACGGGGGGGACGATGACGCCCGCCGCGGCGTTCGGGGAGTGGTTTCAATCCGCGGCGCAGCGGCAGGCGGAGGGCGCGTCGGTGTGGTCGCTGAGCCTGGCGGGCGGCGTGTGGGGATACAAGGCGTGGTACGAGCCGAACGGGGACCTGGTCGTCCGCGTCCGCCGTCCGCCCGCGATCGATCCGCGAAACCCGCTGCGGGGGCGGCGCATCGTCATCGACCCCGGCCACCCGCCCGCGGGCGCCACGGGCCCGACGGGGCTGTACGAGGGCGACGCGAACCTCGGCATCGCCCTGCCGCTGGCGGAAAAGCTGCGCGCGGCGGGCGCGGAGGTCATCCTCACCCGCACCGGCCGCGAGGGGCTGGTGAGCTCCACCAACAGCGGGCAGGAGCTGCGCGCCCGCGTGCAGCTGGCCGTGAGCCGCAACGCGGAGCTGCTCGTCTCCGTGCACAACAACGCGTTCGGCGAGGGCGCGAATCCCTTCCGGGCGCACGGCACCAGCGTCTACTGGTTCCACCCGTTCGCCCAGCCGCTGGCGCAGGCGCTGGACCGGGAGATCGTGGGTGTCACGCAGATTCCGGACATCGGCGCGCGGCGCGACAACCTGGCGCTGGCGCGGCCCACCTGGCTGCCGTCGGTGCTCACGGAGTCGCTCTTCATGCCCATCCCGGAGCAGGAGGCGGCGCTGCGCGACCCGGCGTTCCTGGACCGGCTGGCGGACGCGCACCTGCGCGGCATCGAGGCGTTCCTGCGCGCGCGGGCGGCGGGAGGCGGCCGCTGATGCGCGCGCTGGTCATCACCAAGCCCGGCGGGCCGGACGTTCTTTCGCTGGAAGACCGGCCGGTCCCGCAGCCGGGGCCGGGCGAAATCCGCGTGCGCGTGCACGCCAGCGCGCTCAACCGCGCGGACCTGCTGCAGCGCCGCGGCAACTACCCCGCGCCGCCCGGCGCCCCCGCCGACATCCCCGGCCTGGAGTACGCGGGAGAGGTGGATGCGGTCGGCGAGGGCGCGGGGCTGTGGGCCGTCGGCAACCGGGTGATGGGGATCGTGGGCGGCGGCGGGCACGCGGAGTACGTGGTGGTGCACGAGCGCGAGGCCATTCGCGTCCCGCAGAACCTGAGCTGGGAAGAGGCGGCTTCGATCCCCGAGGCGTTCCTGACCGCGTACGACGCCCTCTTTCGCCAGCTGGACCTGACGATGGGCGAGCGGCTGCTGATCCTGGCCGTCGGCAGCGGCGTGGGGACGGCGGCGCTGCAGCTGGCCAGCGCCGCCGGCGCCACGGTCATCGGCACCTCGCGCACGGCCGACAAGCTGAAGCGCGCGGCGGAGATGGGGCTGGAGGTAGGCGTCGACACCTCCAAGGAGGACCTGGCGGAGGCGGTGAACCAGGCCACCTACGGCAGCGGCGTGCACGCGGTGCTGGACCTGGTGGGCGGAAAGCTGCTGGAGGCGTCGCTGCGCGTGGTGGCCCTGCGCGGCCGCGTGGTGGTGGTGGGGACGACGGGGGGATCCAGGGTGGAGGTGGACCTGGGCCTGCTGCTGCGGCGCCGCATCCACCTGTTCGGCACCGTGCTGCGCAGCCGGCCGCTGGAGGAGAAGATCGCGCTGGCCCGCGAGTTCTCCAACGGCGTGCTGCCGCTCCTCTCCTCCGGCCGCATCAGGTCCGTGGTGGACAGCGTGTTCCCCTTCGACGCCATCCGTGCCGCGCACGAGCGGATGGAGGAGAACGCCAGCTTCGGCAAGATCGTGCTGACGTGGTGATCAACACCAACCCCCAAGGATTGATCTCACCCGGAGGAACAGAGCAACGGAGAAAAGATGTTCTCTGCTGTTCTGTTCCTCTGTTTGATACCGATTCCTCCAGATTCTGGTTCTTCGTCGATTTCGTTGCAGGTAAGCAGGGCGACGCCGAGCTGTCATTTCGAAGGAGGCGCCCGCTCTGGACCCAGCCCGTGCAGGAGGCCCATGGCGCCGACTGAGAAATCTACTCACCCGTGCAGGTGATCGGTCCCCGGCCCGGTCCTCGCCCCGAGTCTGTGCGGCGCATCCGGGGGCGGAGGGCGGCAACGGCGGCGGGCCACGAGCGTGGGTGATTGGATTTCT
>DATABT010000764.1:0-4131 GCA_036259455.1 Longimicrobium sp.
GCCGTGGACGCCCGCGCGCGGAGACGACCCGGGCGGCGCCCAGTCACCCGGCGAGCGGTCGGCGAGGTCGGCGCGTGCCGGCGCGATGCTGGTGGACCTTTCGGTGGCGGTGCAGGCGCGCGACGCCGCGGCGACCCGGGTGCTCGCGAGCCAGCTCGCCGGCCGCTTCGATCCACAGGGGGGACGGAGCGGCGCGCTCCGCGAGATCGCCGACAGCGCCGGGGCAAGCCCGGAGCGGCTGCGGCCGCTGGTGGGCGAGGCCACGGAGCGGATCGCGAAGCGGCTCGACCCGAACGCGCTGCGGCTGGGCGCCTGGACCGAGGCCGCGAGGCTGGCCGCCGCGTGGCGGGACGCCGGCTTCTTCCGCGACAGAGAGACGCGGCGGATGCTCGACCAGGCCGGGCGGCTGACCGCAGGGGATTCGGCGGCCCGGGCGGCGGTGCACCAGGTGCGGCTCCTGCTGGCGGCCGATCCTCCGCGGTGGGAGGAGCTCGCCCCCGCGATCGACGCGCTGGCCCGCGAGCTCGCGAGCGAGTGAGCCGAAGCCGCGTATCGCTGCGAGGTCCCTCGTTTTCACGCTCAGCTCCCGATGTAGCGGAATCCGGCCCACGCCGCGGGTGAGCGCCGCGCGGGGTCGCGCGAGTGGAGCAGCTCCAGCTGGGCCTCGCGCAACGCCGCGGCCGGATCGTCCGAGCGGCGGTAGGCGCGGTGGAACGCCAGCATCAATGGCTGCGTCAGCCGGTCGTCGGCCTCCCGCAGGCTCCCCACCACCCCACCCGCTCCCGCCGCCAGCAGCGCACCGGAGAATCCCGCCAGTCCGCCCGAGCGCCCCTCGCGCGAGCGCGCCGTGTGGCACGCCGCGAGCACCACAAGGCGCACGCCGCGGAGCTGGAGCGCGTTCACGGCGTCCGCGGTGAGGCGCCCGGTGGTACCAGGCCCGGCGAGCACCAGCGCCGACCGCTCCGGCCGCGCATCGTCGAACACCGCGTGGCCGGCATAGTGGATGACGCGGGCTCCGGGTGCGCGGTCGCGCAGGGCGTCGCGTGTAGCGGCGGGACCCTGGAGCACCACGCTGGCCCGGTACACCGTGCGAAGTGAGTCGACCTCCGCCCGCGCGTCACGAAGTCTGTCGAGCGTGGGGTACTGCACCGGGTCGAACGCGGGGTCGGCCACGAGAAGCGCGGGGGCCGATCGGTCCGCCGGGGCTGCGGGCCGGGCCGCTTCGGCCAGGGTGGCGGCGAAGCGAAGCGGGTGGTCCTGCACCAGATAGCGGGCACGCCCGGCGTCGAGCAGGGCGTCGAAGGGCACACCGGCGATCTCGCCGTCCACGACGATCACGAGCGGCGTCCCGGCAGGCCCCAGGCGCTTCTCGACCGGCCGAACCAGCAGCTCGTGGAGTCGCGCCAGGTCCGGGCGGGCGAGCTCCGCCCGGGTGGGCGACTCCAACGCGGCGACGCTCCGCTCGACCATCGCGAGGACGTCGCCGCGGCTGACGGTCTGACGCAGCAGGCGCACGTCGCCTCCGCGCAAGGTCCACGTGAGCAGCGTGTCGCCGATCAAGGCGTACTCCACCGCCACCTGCCCGGTGGGTGCCGCCGGACGGCCCGCGCCCAGCGCGGCGGCCTCATACCCCGGCGCGAACGAGACGCGGCCCCGCTCGACCGCCTGCAGCGCGGCGATCGTGTCGCCGGCGCGCAGGTGTAGCATCACCAGCTGGTCGAACCGGCCGCGCGCGTGCTCCATCGCTGCGGCCCGCGTCGACGCGTCCCGAACGCTCTCGGACAGGTTGCGGACGTGGTCCGTGGCCGCGTCCAGGTCGGCGGTGGCGGCCGCCAGGTCCCCCCGCGCGAGCCGCACGTCGGCGCGGTGCAGGAGCGCGGGGAGAAGCCATCCCGAATTGTCGTTCTTGCTGAAAAAGGCTACGGCGGAGTCCAGCTCCGCCATGGACGCCGTGGCGGGCGTCACGAGCGCCCGCGAGAAGTGCACAGTTTCCGCCAGCCACCTGCGCGCCTCTTTGGCGCGTATCTTCGCCACGAGCGACTGGGCGCGGTCCACGTCCGGCGCCGCCAGGAGCGACCGGCCGGCGATCGACCGGATGCGGGCCCGACCGAGGAGGGCCTCGACGGCAGTTGGCTGACGGTGGTCGCGCAGGGCCACGCCGACGTCCTCGTCTTGGACGACCGACGCCGCGCGGGGCATCCGGTCGATGGCGGCGCAGTTCGCCAGCATGAGCAGCGCGTTGTGCAGCCACACGGACGAGCGGTAGCCGCGGAGCATCGTCAGGCCGCGGTGCATGGCGGCATACGCCGCGAGCGTGTCGCGCTGGAGGTAGGCAGCCTCCCCCTCGATCGCCCAGGCGGCTCCCATGAACTCAGTTTCCCCCGCGCGCTGGAAGAGCCGGGCGGAGAGCTGGAACGGCGGGCGCGCCGCGGCGGGTTGGCCGTTGCGAAGGAGTCCCGAGCCGCGCATCCACAGGACGCGTGCGGCCAGTGCCGGGTATCGTTCCGAGTCGATCCGGGGCACCAGCGCCCCGAACATGGCATCGGCCCTGTCGAAATCGCGCGCGTACACCACCGCGGCGGCCTGGAAGACTTCCGCCGTGAGCACGAGCACGGGAGACGGCGGCCGCGCGTTCACGACGTGCGTGAACGAGTCTCCTGCCGCGACCTGCTCCGTGCTCTCGTACAGACGTTGCCCTGCCGCGTACGTGCGGTGCGCACGGGCGAGCGTGCGTGTGGCCGCGGGGCTATCTTCGACCGCCCGAATCGCCCGCACCGCGTCCGCGAGCGAGGCATCTCCACCGCGGGCTTCCAGCGCGCCGCCCAATCGCTCCGCGAGCTGTAGCAACTCCGCGGCCCGGGCCGAGTGCCCGCCCTCGTGTGCGCTGCCCCAGTCGCCAAGCACCGAGTCCCACCCGTACAGGCGCGCCTCCTGCGGATGCGCGGCGGCGAACGCGCGCACCTCCGCTTCGGGAGCGCGGGGGGGAGGCGCTGGGGCCATAGGAGGGTGTCGGAGGGAGCTGCGCCGCTCCCGCGCCTCGTCGGCCCACGTGCTCGTCGAGTCGATGCGCAGATAGTCTGTCCAGGCGATCTCGGCCTGCTCATCCAGCCCCAGCGTTTGCAGCAGGAGGGCGGTGTTGAACCGCGCGGCCGGGTTGTGCGGCTCGGTCGCGACTGCCTCGAGTACGTAGTTCAACCCTTCCAGCAGGTCGCGTGGATTCTGGGTGCGCTGGGCGCGGACGAGATGTGCGCCCGACAGGTCGACCAGCAGCGACACCCGCCGGCGCGAGAGCCGCAGCGCCCTGGACAGTCGGGTGATCGCCGCGTCGGCCGCTTGCTCCGTGTCGTCGTCGCCGATGATCGCCAGTAGCGCCGACGCCTGAACCGAGTCCGGGTCGGAGCTTTCACCGGCATCGGCCAGCGCCTCGAAGTCAGCCAGTCGCCCGGTGTCGGCTCCGCACGACTCGCGGGGTACCGTTTCGTCCGCACTTGCTGGAAGGACGGAGCATGGGTGGTATTCGACTGGGATAGAGAAACGCGGCGAGAGGACGCGTCCGGGCCGGGCAGCCGCGAGATCGCTCAAGACCATGACGTGCGAGGGCCCAAGGTGGATCCCTGCCACCATTGCTCCGAGGACGGTGGCGCCGCACAGCAGCAGAAGAGGCCAACGCTTCAGTGGTGCGCGCGGCGAGTGGCGCAATGAGGACTGAGACACGTGTACGTCACGGATGCGGAGAACGCGAAGGGATGGCAATGATCGATAGGTAAGAAACGGTAGAGCCAGCACGAACCCGGGGCGGCTGGTTGGGGAGTCGCGCCGCCCGCCTCCCGGGAATTGTCTCACATCGCACCAGCAGAGTCAACGGTTAACGTGAGGACGTAGCACCGCCACCCCGCCCGCGCCGGCTCGCCTGTCAAGCCGCCCTGGGAGGGGTTCAGGCGCGCCGGGTGCGGAAGTGCAGCCGGGTCGTGCCGTTTCACCCCTGCATTTAACCCAGATCCTGCACGGGAGGGGTGATGTGGTTGATGTCGCCGGGTGCGAGCCCCTCCGCAGCGGCTGAAAGGCCGACGGAGGCAGGACAGAAGGCACTTCGGAGCCGGTACAGCCTGCTCGGAAGGCGGATTTTTCTCC
>DATABT010000765.1:0-5324 GCA_036259455.1 Longimicrobium sp.
CCACATGCTCCGCCTGCGGCACTCGAAGCGCATCAACCCGGACGACTTCGAGCGGGTCTGGTCGCCGGTGCAGAAGCCCGTGCTTTCTGTGGTGCCTCTGACCTGATGTCAACGAAACGTATTGCTTCCAGAAATCTACTCGCCCGGGCAGGTGCCACGGCCCGCTCCACGGAGCTCGCCCGAATCCCATTCCATGCAGGGAGGCGCCGCCCGAAAGCTTTCGGGCGCACGATCTCCGGGCGCCGGCCGAAGGACCTTCTCGCCCGTGCGCGCGGCCCGTGTGGCGCCACCAACCCGCCGCCCGGGGTCCGCGCTGGCGGACTTTGCGCCCTTCCAGCGGCGAATTCATCCGCTTCTGATGAAGCGTGAGCCTCGCCGCATCGTCCGAACGCAACACCGCAGCCTCCAGAAGCAGAGCCGCAATCGTGAGACGATCCTCGCTGAACGGCTGGACCGTGTTCCCCAGCCCCAACCCCAACGCCCGCCTGCGGCTGTTCTGCTTTCCGTACGCGGGCGGCGGCGCCACCATCTTCGCCACCTGGCCTCGTGCACTGCCGCCCGAGGTGGAGGTGGTGGCCGTGCAGCCTCCCGGCCGCGAGGCACGCATCGCCGAAAAGCCGTACGGCGACCTCGGCCAGCTGGTGGATGCCATGCTCCCGCAGCTGCTGCCGCACTTCGACCGGCCGTTCGCCTTCTACGGCCACAGCAACGGCTGGCTGATGGCGTTCGAGCTGGCGCGCACGCTGCGCCGCACCGGCGGGCCCATGCCGCGTCACCTGTTCGTCGGCGGGCGCCCCGCGCCGCAGGTGGGCCGTGACGAGGAGAACATCCACGCCCTGCCGCACGACGAGTTCTTGGCCGCCCTGCGCCGCTACGCCGGCACGCCCGAGGAGATCCTGCAGAACGCGGAGATCATGGAGCTCATCGAGCCCGTGCTGCGCGCCGACTTCTCCCTGGGCGAAACGTACCACTGGGTGCCGGAGCCGCCGCTGGACCTGCCCATCAGCGCCTTCGCCGGCGAGCGCGACGACGAGGTAACGCTGGACGAGGTGGAGGCATGGCGCGAGCAGACCACAGGTGCGTTCCGCCTTCACGTCTTTCCCGGCGACCACTTCTTCATCAACGGCGACCGGGCCATGGTGCTGCAGGAGATCTCGCGCGACCTGCGCCCGCTGCTGCAGTCGCTCGCCCCCGCGCATGCCTGGTGACGCGTGGGCGCCGGCGCCCGCGGGACCGCTGGCGCTGGCGGATGACCAGGTGCACGTCTGGCGCGCCTCGCTGCGCCCGCCGCCGCACCTTCTCGCGCGGCTGGAGGCCACCCTTTCTCCCGACGAGCGGGCCCGCGCGGCCCGCTTTCGCTTCGAAGAGCACCGGGTCGCCTTCATCGCCGGGCGCGGCGTGCAGCGCGGCATCCTGGGCCGCTACACCGGGCTGCATCCCGCCGCGCACGTGTACCGCGAAGGCTCGCACGGCAAGCCGGAGCTGGACGGCGCCGCCGCGGAGCTCGGCATCCGCTTCAACGTCTCCAACTCGGGGGATTACGCCCTCTACGCCCTCGCGCGGAACCGCGAGATCGGCGTGGACCTGGAGCGGCTGAAGCCCATGCCGGACGGGATCGACATCGCTCGGCGCTTCTTCTCCGCGCCGGAGAACGAGGTCTTCGCCACGCTGAGGGACGAGGTGCGCGACCTGGCGTTCTTTCTCTGCTGGACGCGCAAGGAGGCGTACATCAAGGCCGTGGGCGAGGGACTGTCGATGCCGCTGGACCGCTTCGACGTCGCGTTCACCCCCGGCGAGCCCGCGCGCATCCTGCGCACCCGCGGCAACCCGGCCGAAGCGGAGCGCTGGACCATGCTCAACCTGGATCCCGGCCCCGGCTACGTGGGCGCGCTCGCCGTGGAAGGCGGCGGATGGCGCCCCGTCCTCTTCGACTGGGACGCGGCAGGGGAATGACGGAAAGAAGGCCCGGGCGGCGCCGCGAAGGAGCCGGTCTTTCTTTTCGTAGAGCCGTCTAGAAGCGAAGCGAGTGCCGGTCCCGGCCCGCGGCGCGCGTCTGGGACAGCTCCTCGAGAAATATGCGCGACGCCATCGGAAACGCGCCCTGCCGCCGCAGCGCCGACGGCCCGCTGCCCAGAAAGTCCGTCATCGCGCGCCGCAGGCTGCTGTCGGACGAGTAGCCGCACGCGTGCGCCACCGAGAGCACCGAACGCCCCGGGTCGTCCAGCAGGGACGCGGCGAGCAGAATGCGCATCCACGCCAGCATCCGCCGCGGCGGCGGCAGCCCCGCCCGCTCCGCCCAGCGCAGTACCGTCCGCTCGGAGAGGTGCAGCCGCCTCGCCAGGTCCCGCCCCTTTCCCCCCACCGCCACCACCTCCGCCGCCGTCATCATCAGCATTCGCGTGCGCCCCGAGAGCATGGGCGGCAGCGTCCGCTCCAGCAGCCGCTGCAGCGACCGCCCCTCGATGGAGCGCAGGCGGCGGTAGATGGCCTCGTGGGTGTCGTCTTCCGCCAGGGAGATGATGTCCGTCACCCCCCACTCGCCCAGCGTCCGCAGGTCCCGCGACCGCCCGGGACGGATGTCGACGGCGGCCAGAACCGTGGCGGAGGGAAACTCCCAGAGCAGCGTCCGCAGCTCCCCCGACAGCTGCGGGTTGTCGGGGGGCGAGCCCGCGTACGGGTCCACCAGCAGGATGGCCGCCGGCGGCGAGGCGATCACCTGCGCGCGCAGCTGCTCCCACGTGGGGAGGAAGGTACAGACGTATCCGCGGCCCCCGACCCGGCGTACACGATCCCTGAATGCACCATTCGGGTGCATCACGAGCAGGGGGCGCGGGGGTGGGGGCATGACCTGTCCGGAAATATTCGGTAGGAGAGCGCAAGAGAATGGGCGCACCGCGACGCCCGGGTACATCTTAAGGCATCCTCTCGGGCATCACCATCCTGACCGCCCCGCAGTCAACCGACGTCATCCCACACCATCTGGAGCGACGATGAAACTCGCCCGGCTCTTCCTGGCCGCAGTTACGATTTCCACCCTGGCCGCCTGCAGCGACTCCGTCACCGGTCCCAAGGCCGAGCCCTCGGTCAAGCCCTCCAACGACGAGACGACCTGCGTCCTGGAGCGCGAGGCAGACGGTACGTTCATCTGCCGCAGCCCCGTCATCGGCTCGGGTGGCTGAACTCGATCGCTCTGGCCCGTAGACAAGAAACTGAAACTCCCCGCGCTTCCAGTAGAAGCGCGGGGAGTTTCTTTCACGTCTCAGACCCCGGCTGCCACCCGGGCGCCACTCTCCAGACTGCGGACGAACTCGTTGGCGAGCGTCTCTGCCTTGGGGCTGGGTACCGCGCTGCGCGAAGCCTGCTGCCGCGCCTCCGCCTGCCGCCCGTTGCGGATGGCGTCCATCAGCGACTCGGCCCGGAACCGCACCTTCGCCTGGCCCGTGCGGGTCGCGAGCTCGTACGCCTCTTCAGCCGCGCTCTCGGCGCGGTCCCACTCGCCGAGGCTGGCGGCACCGAGCGCGAGGTCCAGCATGCAGCCGGGCACCACGCCCTGCACGTCCGAGTCCTTGTTCAGGCGCATCACCTGCGTCCAGGCACGGCGGAACAGGTCGCGGTTCCCCGCTCCCGCGGCCGCGCGGGCGATCGACGCAGTGAGGCTGAGCCGGTCCTGCGGGTTCGTCAGGTGCGTCTCCAGCGCCTGGAACACCTCCAGGGCGCGGGCGAAGTACCCCTGCTCCACCCAGAAGTACGCCACGTCGTGCGCCAGCACGGGGAGCGACGGGTGGCTGGGCCCGTACGCGCGGAACGCTTGGCGGGCGTACTCCTCGCCCTGCTCCTTGCGCCCGGTCTCGATGGCGATGGCGAACAGGTCGTGCAGCGCCATGCCCTGGATCTGCTGAAGTCCCTTGCGGCGGGCGGCCCGCAGCGCCTTGATGTGCATGCGGTGCGCGCCGGGGAAGTTGCCGCGGCGGATGAGCATGTTGCCCAGCGCGATGTACGCGCGGGAGTACGACTCCCAGTCGCCCGTCTGGCGCGCCACCATCACCGTGTGGCGGAACCAGGTCTCGGCGCGCGGAAGCTCGCCGCGGCGGCGGGCCAGCTGTCCGACGGCCAGGGAGAGGCGTGCGTTGCGCTGCGACGCCACCGCGGCCGCCTGCGTAAAGGCCAGCGCGGTGTTGGTGTAGCCCTCGTCGTCCGCCCAGCGGGCGATGCCCGTGCAGGCCTGGGCCATGGCCTCGCCGCTGGTACTGTCGGGGGCCGAGAGCATGTCGCCGAACGCGGCGAGCGGGCCCGCCAGCTGGTCGGGAACGCGCGCGTCGGCCAGCTCGGCCACGCGCTTTCGCCCGGCCTCGGGCGAGAACAGCCGGCCGCGCTCGCCCTGCTCGGTGCTGGCCCAGAACATCACGTTCCGGTACGCCTGCCACAGCAGGATACCGACTTCGCCTCCCACCTCGCGAAGGATCTCCATTCCCTCCAGGGACTCGGACCCGCGCGTGAGCGGGGGAGGGGTACGCCACCGCCGGGGAAGACGCGGCGCGGCCGCCTTGGACCGGGTGCTCTTCATCCCGTATATCTCCTTTGCAAGATGTGCCTTTGTTACGCGTTGCGAGGCCTACCTGTATACTATATGCAGGCCGGCGCCGTTACGCTACAAATCTGTTGTTTTGGGGCCGGTTCGATGGAACAGAGATGGCCGCCGAATCTCTTTCTGCTACGGTGCGTTCCGCTCTGGAAGGAGCTGTCGCGTTCTGGGCTGTGCTCGCAGAGAACATTCCGTATACACCAAGTATGCAGTGAACGGTCCCGAACTGCAACACTCTTGTTACAGGTCGCAAAAGGTGCGCCACCCTGCCGCCCAACCGGGCCCCCTTCCGCGCAACTGCAACGCACCCTCGAACCCTCCGTACCCAGGCTGGATCGTGCTGAACCCGCCTCACTGCTACCGCCACCCCCGCGGGCGGTCCGAACGCGGCGAACCCTGTCCGGATTGGAACCGCTAACAAGTTAGCACCCTACGCAAGTCCCCTTCCAAACCCGAGTTCCGCACCTCCGTCAGACGGAGTGAACGGCCTCCGCGTCACGTGGTACGCGCGTTGCTCGGAGCCCCCGGTCGGCCTCGCGCCTTTGCGGGGCCAGGAGATCTGAACGTTGTCGGAGCGAATGACGGACACTCTGGACACGGTCGGCGCACCGCCGGATGACCGGCGGGAGCAGGAGGGGCGCTTTGCGCACGAGCTGCGCGTTCAACGCTTTTTGCAACCCGATGACGTAACCTGCGGGCCACCTGCCTTCGCAAGGTCTACGACTTCTATGGCCTGGCCGCC
>DATABT010000766.1:0-6568 GCA_036259455.1 Longimicrobium sp.
GCGGCGCATCGGAGGCGGGTCCCGGGACGTGCGGCCAGCCATGAGCGTGGGTGAGTAGATTTCTCAGTCGGCGCAACAAGATCCTGCACGAGGCAAGTCCTCGCGGGCGCCTCCTTCGAAATGACAGCTCACGGCGCAGACTTCGTGCGTGCAACGAAATCCGCGATGAACCAAAAAGAGGGTGTCTCGCGGCGGACGCGGACGAGAAACCGCAGGTGAGTCATCCCGGGTTTTTGCCGGAGGGGAAGATGCGTGTCGCGGTGATGGACCAGAGGTAGGGCATGGCGGTACCGATACGAGAAGCGGAGCCGGGCAACTCCCGGCTCCGCTTGCTGTTTCGATCGTGCCGCCATCGACCCCGCCGGCTCAGGGCGCGACGGCCACAGAGTGCCCGCCGACGTGCCGAGGCCGGCTCCGGAGCATGTCCGGAGCCGGCCTCGGCGTCATCCCCGGTGCGGTCTCGCGCGAGCGTCAGATGTGCAGCGCGTGGCCCAGGCTGGCCAGCGCGGCCTCGGCGACGGCTTCGGAGAGGGTGGGGTGCGGGTGCATGGCCCGGTCCATCTCCTCCATCGTGGTCTCCAGGTGGCGGCCCACCACGAACTCGGCGATCAGCTCCGTGGCGTGGGGCCCGACGATGTGCGCGCCCACCACCTCGCTGTACCGCTTGTCGCGGATCACCTTCACGAAGCCGTCCGTCTCGCCCGCGGTCAGGGCGCGGCCGTTGGCGGTCCAGGGAAAGGTGCCCACCTCGATGTCCAGCCCCTGCTCGCGCGCCTGCTCCTCCGTCAGGCCCACGGAAGCGACTTCGGGGTGGCAGTAGGTGCAGTTGGGGATGTTGGCGTAGTCGATCCCCGCGTGCGGGTCGCCGTGGATGGCCTCCACGCACGCCACGCCCTCGTGCGAGCCCTTGTGCGCCAGCAGCGGCGGGCCGGCCACGTCGCCGATGGCGTAGACGCCCTCGACGTTGGTGCGCATCTGCCTGTCGATGGCGATGAAGCCGCGGTCCGTCAGCTTGACGCCCGCCTTCTCCAGCCCGATGTCCTCCGTCAGCGGCGCGCGGCCAATGGCGCTCAGCACGCGCTCGGCCTGCACCGTCTGGCTCTTCCCCTTGGCGTCGGTGATGGTGAGGGTGACGCCGTTCTTGCCGACCTCCGCCTTCTCCAGCTTTACGCCGGTGAGGATGTTCATCCCCCGCTTCCTGTAGCTCTTCTCCACGACGGCCGAGCAGTCGCGGTCCTCCAGCGGAAGCAGGCGGTCGAACATCTCGATGATGGTGACCTGCGTGCCGAACGCCGCGTAGACGTCCGCGAACTCGCAGCCGATGGCGCCCGCGCCCACGATGGCCAGCGTCTTCGGCGCTTCCCTGGACATCATCGCGTCCGTGCTGTCCCAGACGCGGTCGTGGTCGATCTTGAGGAAGGGCAGGTCACGCGGCCTGGACCCCGTGGCGATGATGATGTGCTTCGCCGAGACCGTCTGCGTCTTCCCGTCCTTCGTCACCTCCACCTGGCCCTTGCCGGCCAGGCGGCCGCGGCCCTGGATGTGAGTGACCTTGTTCTTCTTGAACAGGAAGCCGATCCCCTTCACCAGCCGCTCGCTCACCTGGCGCGAGCGCTTGACGGCCTGCGCCATGTCGGTCTTGATCTCGCCCACCGTCACGCCGAACTCCTTTGCGTGGCCCAGGTGGGTGATCATGGCCGCGCTTTCCAGCAGCGCCTTGGTGGGAATGCAGCCGATGTTCAGGCACACCCCGCCCAGGTTGCCCTCCTCGACGCACGCCGTCCTGTATCCCAGCTGCGCGGCCTTGATGGCGGCCACGTAGCCGCCGGGCCCGGCGCCGATCACCACGATGTCGAAGCTGTTGTCCGCCAACGCTCACCTCAGCAGATGCGAGTTTGCTGCACTCTGGCCGGCGCCGCCGGGGGATGCACCGATCGTGCACGGCCGGCGGCGGGCGGAGAAACTACGCGGGCCGGGCCGGGCGAGCAACGCCCCCCGCGCGCGGAGAGGTGCCGGCGCCGCAATGGTCCGGGCTCGCGACGTGGCGGATGAATCCGCGGCTGGAAAAGCGGGAAGCCCCGCAAACTGCGCGGGGCTACATGGGCGGGGAACTCGCCGGGGTGCATCGATCCTGCCCCGGATGAACGGTCCGCGCAGGGGGACATCACGTTCGCTTTGCCGCGATTTCATTCGCCCCGGCTGGGCGCTCGCGGCGTTCCGCCGACCCCATCTCCCGCTACGCCTTCTCCTTCCTGGGCAGCATGCCCTGGAGTTGCTGGATGACGGGAAGGTCGCCGATCATCCCGGGGTTCACCACGCGCACCACGGCCCAGATCAGCAGCGGGCCGATGACGGGGAGCAGCACGACCATCAGCGGCTGCAGCGGCCTGAGGTGTCCGCCCGGATCCTGCGCCAGGACCACGAAGCCGCCGATCACCGCGATGGGCATCAGCACGCGCGCGGCGGCCACGATGCGCGACGGGCGGGCGGTGGCGGGCTCGGCGCACTCCAGGCCGTCCCAGTCGCCCACGGTGGTGCGCACCAGGTCCTGCGAGATGCGCTGGATGAAGTGTTCGCGCGTGTCCGGCCTGGGCACCAGCACCCACCGCTTCAGCCCGCGCAGCGCCGCCGCCTGCTTCGCCGCCTTTTCGCGCAGCCAGCGGTCCGTCTCGGCGTCCTGGCTGGGCAGGCGCGCCGGCAGGTTGCGCTCGATGCACCGCGCCGCCAGCTCCAGCGACCGCAGCACCCTGTTACGGCCGCGCAGCTGCCCCCACTCCGCGGGCGACTTTTCCACCGTCTCCAGAATGCGCAGCAGCTCGTCCGCGACCACCGCGTCCGGATGGCGGGCGCCGGCGTGGCGGTCCCACCAGCGCTCGGTGATTTGCATTCCCCACCACAGCGCCAGCGCGCCCAGCAGCACCAGCGCCAGCCCGTACAGCAGCATGAAGCCCAGCGACTTGAGCGCGCCGGCCGTGAAGTCCTGCCGGTCCACCGCGATGGCGGCGAAGAAGTAGCCCAGGTAGCACACCGCGGCCAGCGTGCCCGTCACGCGGCGGCGGCCGCGGCGTGCGTTGCCCCAGCGCTTGCGCGCGAGGTGCGTGAGCAGCGTGAGGGTGCCCGCGCCCGCCAGCAGCGCCGCGATGGCCAGCACGTAGGGCCGCTCCTCCACCTGCGTGGGGATCAGCCGCCGCACGAAGAAGGGGATGCACAGCGCGTAGTACAGCGCCAGCGCCACCACGCTGAGGCGCAGCAGCGCCGCCATCGAGTCCCGCTTGCGGACGGCGATCCCCGCCAGCTGGCACTGCAGACGCCGCATCCCCACCTGCACCTGCGCGCGCCGCTCCACGTCCAGCGACTGCAGCGCCGTTACCTCGCGCAGCGACTTGAGGCGCTGGTCCACGTGCGCGGTAACGCGGCGCTGGTAGCTGAGCCTGTAGCGGTCCAGCAGCGACGGCGGTTCGGGCTCGGGGAGTGGCGCGGGGGGCTGGGAGGCCCGGACGGGCGGCATTTCGAGAATGGTGGACATGATTCGCAATTCCATGGAGAACGGCGTGATACGGCTGATGGAAGCACACGGCAATCCGCGAGCCCCTGCCGCCGATGGCGCAAGCTGTTGATAGGAGATGATTTGCGGATGGGCGGATGGGGATGGCACCCGCGGGTGCGGCATCGAAGCCCCAGCTTTCGGGACGTCCGTGCCGCGCGTGGATGTGCCACGGGGGAGCGGAGATGATGATCTCCGCTCCCCGTTTTCACGCGCGTGCGGTCGGCGACCCGCGTTACGGCATGATGCCGCCGCCCAGGGTGCCGGTCACGCCGCCGGCGACGCTGGCGCCGCCGCCCAGCACGCCGCCCACCGCGCCTGTGACGTCGGTGGTGGCGCGGGCGCCGGTGTTCAGGCCTCCCGCCGGACCGCGCAGCATGGCGTCCACGCTGCCCGTCGCGGCCAGGCGGCCGATGGCGCGGTCGCTGGTGCCGCTCTCCAGCCGCGTGCCGACGGCCGCCGCGGCCTCGCTGAAGTCGCCATTGCGCTTGCCCAGCCGCGCCAGCGCGCGGAAGGAGGCCGTCAGCCGCCGGTCCTCCGGCGCGCGGCGGGGGATGTTGGAGAGGCGCCGGTCGAAGAATCTGCTCACCCGTGCTCCTGGCTCGCGTCGCTCGCGGGCCCGCCGGTCCGTACGCCCCAGCTGGGCGCGTGTGCGGCGGAAACCTGCGGGGCCGGGATCCAGCACGCACGCTGACCACCAGGACCGGAGAGTAGATTTCTCGGTCGGCGCCAGGGAAATCCTGCACTGACAACGATCGCGCGGGTGCCTCCTTCGAAATGACGGCGGCGCGCTTCGCGTGCAACCAGTGGACGATGAACCAGAGACCTGGAGCATGGACGAAATCCGCCGCCGCGCATCATCTACTAAAGAACTAGTTGACAGGCGGGCGACGCACGATTACCATCTACTAAGACTCTAGTAGAAAGGAGGCGGGCGGTGGAGATCAGCTTCACGGAACGGGAGCTCGACGTGATGGGAGTGCTGTGGGACCGCGACGGCGCCACGGTGGCCGAGGTGCGCGAGCGGCTGGCCGACGACCTGGCCTACACCACCGTGCTCACCGTCCTGCGCACGCTGGAAGAAAAGGGGTACGTCGGCCACACCGAGGAGGGCAAGGCGTACCGCTACCACCCGCTGGTGGAGCGGCAGGCGGCGGGAACGAGCGTGCTCAAGCGCATGCTGCGCAAGCTCTTCAAGGACTCGCCCGAGCTGCTGCTGACGCACCTGGTGAGCGACCGCGGCCTGAGCGACGACGAGCTTCGGCGCATGCGGCGGCTGCTGGACGAGCGCATGGGCGAGGAGGAGCCATGATCGCGCACTGGATGCTGTACTGCCTGACGGTCGGCGCACTGCTCTCGCTGGCCGCGCTGGCGGCGGAGCGGGGGATGCGCGCCTTCGCGCTGCCGCAGCGCTGGGTGTGGGCCGCGGCGATGGTGCTGATGCTCGCCCTTCCCGCCGCCGCGCGGTGGATGCCGCGCGCCCCGGCGCCGGTTCCCGCCACCGGGCCGATCGGCTCGGGCGTGGGGATGACGATTCCGGCTCGTGACCTGGCGGCGCCCGCGCCGGAGCTGGCGCCGCGCATCGACCTGTCCACCCTGGACGGCACGCTGGCGATCGGGTGGATGATCCTCAGCGGCGCGGCGGTCCTGGCGCTCGCGGCCGCCTGGACGGTGCTGGAGCGGCGGCGGCGCGGGTGGAGCGCGGCGGAGGTGGACGGCGTCCCCGTCCTCCTCTCGCCGTCGACGGGACCGGCGGTGATCGGCCTGTTCCGCAGCCGCATCGTGCTGCCGCGCTGGGTGGTGGCGGACGCGCCGGACGAGGTGCGGGCGCTGCTGATGGAGCACGAGCGCGAGCACCTGCGCGCGGGCGATCCCCGTCTGCTGGCGCTGGGGCTGGCGACCGTGACGCTGATGCCGTGGAACCCCGCCGCGTGGTGGCAGCTGCGCCGCCTGCGCCTGGCGGTGGAGGTGGATTGCGATGCCCGCGTGCTGGCGCGCCGCGCCGACGTGCGGGCCTACGGCGCCCTGCTGCTGGAGGTGGGGCGCCGCGGTACGGGCGGACGGCTGCTGGCCGCTGCCTTCAGTGAACCCGCATCGTTTCTCGAAAGGAGAATCCGCATCATGACGTCACCCCGGTTACGACGCCCCTGGCTGTACGCGTCCGGCTTCGGCGCGGCGGCCGTTGCAATGATCGTGGCCGCGTGCGAGGCGCCCGGCCCCGTGCAGGCGAACCCGTCGCCCGTTTCCGTCAGCGTGCAGCCCGTGCGCGCGGAGTCGGGCAGCACGATGGCCGCCGTGCCGTCCAGCGTCCGCATCTCCCGAGCGGCGATCGAATCCGCCGTGCGCGAGCACTATCCCGACGTCCTTCAGGGCGCCGCGACGGACACGGCCACGCTGATGTTCGTCATCACCCCCGAGGGCGAGATCGAGCGGCACGACCGAATCCAGATGCGGCGAATGTCGGCGCGCCCCACGGAGGCCGGAGAGGTGCAGCGGCGGTGGCGCCAGTCCACGGGCCTCCGTCGGCCCGAGGTCGAGTCCAGCGTGGTGGACGTAGTCACCTTCTCGCCGGGGCAGATGGGGGCGGGCCGCGTGGAAGTGGTGTGGGTGCGCAAGCTTTCGCCCGACCAGATGGCGACCGCCACCGGCGTGCACCGCGAGGCGATGCAGCAGCCCGCCAGCGGCTCGCGGGAGCGCGTCCCGCGGAACGCGGCGGTGCAGATCACCCGCGAGCAGGCACGCGAGCACGTGGCGCGCTACTTTCCCCAGGTCACGCGCGGCGAGTCCACGCCGGAGTCGGTCTGGATCATCTCCGACGCGAGCGGCCAGGTGGTGGCGTACGGTGACGACGGCAACAGCGAGCAGCTGAACCGCGTGTCGGACGACGTCGACAACATTCAGGTGTTCAAGGGCGAGAACCTGGTCTTCAACGGCCGGCAGGTCGGCCTCATCTACGTGCGTCTGAAGGGCTGAGGCAAAGCGGGTTCACGCGGAGCCGCGGAAGAAACAAAACCGCACTCACGC
>DATABT010000767.1:0-2044 GCA_036259455.1 Longimicrobium sp.
GGGGGGGCGGACGTCGATCTTTCAGCCTACTGCAGCTGGGGGTAGCGGCCGCCGCCGCCGCCCAGCGTGTGCCCGGCGCTCTGCGAGAACGCCGGCGCCACCGAGGCCGCGCGGGCGCCGGTGATCAGGTTGGGATCGACCGCACCGTCGCCGTCGCAGTCGAACGAGCCGCGGTCCTCCACCTCGCCGGGGTTGCCGCGCCACACGTTGGCGCCGGTAGACGCCAGGAACACGGCGCCCCGCCTGTTGTTCTGGACGTTGTTGCCCGTGAACACGTTGTGGCACGCGCGCGCGGGCCAGATGGCAGAGCGCCCCGAGTTCGTGATCTGGTTGCCCGTGAACGAGACGCCGCTGAGCGCAACGCGGCGAGCGATGATCTGGGGGACGTCGATCCCGTAGTAGAGCGCGCCGTCGATCCGGTTCTGGTCCACCCGCGAATCGTATACGTTGGTCAGCGCGATGCCGTTGGTCCACCCGGCGCGGATGTCGTTGTGGGTGACGGTCGCGTTGCTGCCGTCGCGAATGCGGATCGCCCCGTAGATGCCGTCCGGGTAGCTTGCCGAGGTTTCGATCAGGTTGCGCGAGATCACCACGTTGTCGACGGGGAAGATGGGGGTTCCGTCGGGCAGGCGGCCCGGGGACTGGAACTGGATGCCGGTGTTGGTGCTGTCGCCCGCAAAGTGGTTGTCGGTCACGTGCGTGTCCCGCGTGCCCACCAGCAGCACGCAGACGGTGTAGCCGCACTTGACGTGGTTGCCGACGATGCGAATTCCGCTCAGATCCTGGCCAAAGCTGAAGGCGAGGATCGCCCCGAACGCGGTTTCGGCGTCCAGCTCCAGCCCCGAGACGGCGATGTCGCTGGCTTCAAGCTCCAGCAGCACGCCCAGGTTCCCGTCCGCCAGCTTCAGCCCCGCGCCCGGCTCGGCGCAGGTAAGGGTGATGCCCGGCGTCGCCACGATGACGGACTGGGCGAGCGTGATGGTGCCGGTGACGGCGATCACGTCGCCGGGTTGAGCCGCGGCCACCGCGGCCCGCAGCCCGGCTTCGGAACCAGCAACCACAGTGGGAGACGCGGCGCACGCGGCGGCGGAGGCCAGGCGTGGCCCCGCGGCGCGGGCGGATGGCGTGGTGGGCTGGTCGGCACACGCGGCCAGCGCGGCGGCGGCAAGGAGGAGGGAGGCGGCGTGGGTCAGGTTTCGCATGGAGCTCCGTTGGGGACGCAGAGGGGAGAGGTGCGCGCGCCGGGTCCGCTAACGCGCGGAGCGGCGGGGAGGCCCGGCGATGCGCATGAAGACGATCACCCCGCTGGCGTGCGACGCGTGGCACGCCCCGCGGACACACCTCCATAGGGAATTGGGGAAACCTCGGCCGGCGAGCCCACGGAATGCCTCTGGGCCGGCAGAGAGACCCGGTGCGGGGGATCACGATCAAGGTACGTGTTTGTGCCCCCGTGCGTAAGATTCTTGTCGTCCGCGGCAATCATTTCAGGCCTGTATCGGCCCGGCGACGGTGCGTTT
This sequence comes from Longimicrobium sp., assembly GCA_036259455.1. GTDB lineage: Bacteria > Gemmatimonadota > Gemmatimonadetes > Longimicrobiales > Longimicrobiaceae > Longimicrobium. Next base: position 1,518 of record DATABT010000767.1, read on the forward strand.
GTAAGCCTTGCACCCGCGGCGCTCATGTCAGAAACCGATGAATCCGTCGTCGGCCAGGTGAGGGACCGGGTCTGGTCCGGCTTCTACTCCGCCGGCGACGTCCGGGAGAGGCTCGACGACGTCCGCGCGGCCCTGGGCGCAGCCGATCAGCAACCCGCTCTAGGCCACGGAGTTCTTTCCGTGCTGACCGGAGGAGAGCCAGCGGCGCCGGCCGGCCATCGGGCCGGGAAGCCGCGCTTCGTCCGCGAAGGGCTCGTGGATCCACCCGCCGCGCTGGAGCGCATCCGTAATGCATTCGTGAATGGATTCGCCGCCGACCCTCACGCCCGCGTTCCCGCGAACGGTACGCAGCCTTCTCGCAGTTCCCTCGGACGGGCTGCAGACCGGCGACGGACTGTCATGAATCATCCGCCCCCGGCGTTCTGTGTGGCCGGCACCTCACCATCCGTTTCCCCGCTCCCCGAGGGCTCCTCCAGATGAACCTGCTCCGACTCAGAACCTGCCGCGCGTGGGCCACGGCCGCGCTC
>DATABT010000768.1:0-3015 GCA_036259455.1 Longimicrobium sp.
CCCGGGAAGCCGGCCGCGGTTCGTTCCACGCACCTTGCCTCGCGCGCCCATCCCCCCATCCCTGGGCCGAATCTTCTGATCGCACTGTCGCACTGTCGCACTTCCGCACTGTCGCACTTTCGCACTCATGACCCCCGAGCCCGCTCGTCCGTCCGACTTTGCCGCGATCGTGGCGCTCCTCGCGGATGCAGAGCTTCCGCACGACGACCTGACGCCCGAGCACCTGCGCCACTTCCTCGTCCTGCGCGATGACGAACGGATCGCGGGGGTGGTGGGGATGGAGGTGGCGGAGGATGCGGGGCTGCTGCGCTCGCTCGCGGTGCCGGCCGCGCGGCGGGGCGGGGGAGTGGCGTCGCGGCTGGTGGATGCGCTCGAGGCGCAGGCGCGCGCGTACGGCATCCGCACGCTCTACCTGCTGACGACGACGGCGGAAGGATTCTTCGCGCGGCGCGGATACGCACGTTCGGAGCGCGCGGAGGTGCCGCACGCCATCGCGGCCACGGCGGAGTTCCGCGGCATCTGCCCCGCCAGCGCCACCTGCATGGCGAAGGCGCTCGTCCCCGCGAAGGAGCCGGCGGCGGTCGCGTAGCCGTCGAGAGCGACGGAAAAGCTGGACCGTCATTCCGGGAGAGGGCGCCGCCCGAGGCATCCAAGCTCGGGCCGCGCGCGTGTCTGTCCGGCCCGGTGACGCCCGCCGTTCAGGGACTCGGCGTGGTCGCGGCGGCGCCGGCGCGAAAGGCGGCGAGGACGGGGCGGCCTTCCCAGCGCTGGGGGACGGGGACGCCCAGCAGCCAGAGCGCCGTGGCGGCCGTGTCCATCGTCCGGATGCCCGACGGCAGTTCGCCGGGCTGCACCGCGTTCCCCCACGCGATCCAGGGGATGCGCACGTCTTCGATGGCGTCGGTGCCGTGGTCGCGGCCGTGCCCGCCGTGGTCCGCGGTGACGATGACCACCACGTCGCCGTTGAAGCGGTTGACGGCCGCGCGGCGGATCTGCTCCACCGCGGCGTCGGCGCGGCGCACGGCCCAGCGGTACGGCGTGTTCATCCACCCCGTAGAGTGTCCCGCGATGTCGGGATCGGGAATGTGGACGAAGAGCAGGTCGGGCTCGTTGAAGCGCAGATAGTGTACGACGTTCTGCGTCATCTGCGGCGCGAGGACGATCTCCAGGCCGCGGGGCGCCTCCACCTCGTCGGGCGCGTCCGCGTGGATGAGGTGGCGGAACTTGGCCTTGGCGAAGAACGCCGCCGTCTGCAGGTGCGCCGAATCGGCCATGTCGAACATGGTGGCCACGCGCACCCGCCCCTGCGCCTCCACCTGCTCGTCGTTCCAGGTGATGCCGTGCACCTCCGGCGACACGCCCGTTATCATGGACGTGTGCGAGGGAAGGGTGCGGCTGGGCATGATGGTGCGCGCGTCGAGCGAGTACGCGCCCTCGCGCATCATTCGCTGCAGGTTGCGCGCGCCCGAGGCCTCGATGGCGTCGGCGCGCAGCCCGTCGATGGAGATGACCACCACGTGCCGGGTAGGGGCGTTGGCCCGCTCGGGCGCGTAGGGGGGAATGGCGCCCGGCGCGCAGTGCGTGAGCAGAGGGACGAGCGCGAGCAGCGCCGCCACGCGCGGCGCCCTGTGAGTCCGCATTCCGGTGCTCTGGGTTGAAGGTCGCAACGTGTTGCGCTACACTCCGGTAGCGCGCACGTGCCACGCGTGGCAAAAAGCCTGCGCGCGCGGTGGGCGGGGGGCGTGAATCTTTCGCGGCCGGACGCGCGTACATGCTCGCGACCGGCGTAGTTCAATCGATTGGACAGTTCCGCCGCCCGTGCGCGGGACGGCGTGGAGGAACCAAGGGAATGTATTGTTCCACCTGCGGGGCCAGGGTCCCGGACGGCCGCAGCCGCTGTGACACGTGCGGTGCGGCGGTGCAGCGCCCCTCCGGCTACGGCGTTCCGGCGCAGATCACCATCAACAACCACGTTGCGGCCGGCCCGCCGGGGTTCAGCACGCCGGTTTCCTACCTCACCTGTCCCAACTGCGGGTTCCAGGGCGAAGGGGTGAGCTATTTCTCGCAGGGCGGGCCCATCCTGATCGCCCTGCTGCTGGCGGCGCTCACCATCTTTCCCTTCATGGGCGTGGGTGGCCTGGTGTACTACATCGTGCGCCACAACCACCGCGCCTGCCCGCGGTGCGGCACGTCGTGGGGCAAGAGGGCCGAGCGTGCCCGCGCCCTCCCTGCCGGAGCGGGGATGAGCGACGTGGCCCCGCCGCTCCCCTCCGGCGAGCCGGAGGTGCGGGAGGATGCGCGGCTGCTGCGCTGGGGCGCGTGGGCGATCTTTGCCTTTGCGGCCTTCCTGATGATGATCGGGATCGGCGAAGGGGAGCCCGGCGCGTTCTTCATGGGCATGCTGGCGGCGGGCGGCGGCGCGCTGCTGTGGACCAAGGCCAACTCCTCGCGCGAGGCGCGCCGCGCGGCGCTGCTGATGGGGCTGCAGCAGCCGGTGCTGCGGCTGGCCGCGCAGCGCAACGGCGTGCTGACGGTCACGGACGTGGCCGCCGCGCTGGGCTGGCCCATGCCCCGCGCGGAAAAGGTGCTCAACTCTCTGGAAGACGGCCTGCGCGTGGCCAGCAGCGTGACGGACGAGGGGGTGATCGTCTACGAGTTCCGCGAGCTGATGCACGCGCCGCGGCTCTCGGCGGGGGAGATGGACACCTTGCTCAAGCCCGGTCCCGCCAAGGAGAAGAGCGGCAACGGCGGCACGCTGATGGTCTGATTTTCCTCGCGCGCCGCTCCGGGGCCGCGCGGGGGAAAGGCGAGAGGACGCGGAGTGGGCCCTGGCCCGCTCCGCGTCTCTGTTTGTGTGCCCGGCATGGGCTGGAGCTAGGAGGTGCAAGTCCTCTGGGGAGTTGGTCGTAGCGACCCGAGCGAATGGCAAGGTGCTGAGCCGCGAGGACAGTGCTGAAAGAAGCCGCTAGCGAGACCCGCGAGCCGACGGACAGAAACCTGATATGAGGCGGTGCC
>DATABT010000769.1:0-5739 GCA_036259455.1 Longimicrobium sp.
GGCGCTGGCGGCCACGTACATGGTCGCGGAGTTCGTGGGCGGATGGCTGAGCAACTCGCTGGCGCTGCTGGCGGACGCCGGCCACATGCTCAGCGACACGGGCGCGCTGGCGCTCTCGCTCTTTGCGCTGTGGATCGCGCAGCGGCCGGCGACGCCCACGCGCACCTACGGCTACTACCGCACGGAAATCCTGGCCGCGCTGGCAAACGCGGCCACGCTCATCGCCATCTCCATCGTCATCTTCATCGAGGCGTTCAAACGGTTCCATCATCCCGAGCCGGTAATGGGGCTCACGGTGATGTGGATCGCCGCGGGCGGCCTGGCGGTGAACGTGATCGGCCTCGTCGTGCTGCACGGCGGCAAGGACGAGAGCCTGAACATCCGCGGCGCCTGGCTGCACATGCTGACGGACGCGCTGGGGAGCGTGGGCGCCATCCTGGGGGGCGTGGCGGTGTGGGCGTTCGGCTGGTTCTGGGCGGACCCCGCCGTCTCCGTGGCCATCGCCGTGCTCGTTCTCTACTCGTCGTGGCACCTGCTGCGCGAGAGCGTGGGCGTGCTGCTGGAGGGCACGCCGCCGCACATCGACCTGGAGGCGGTGCGCGCGGGGATGGAGCGGGTGGAGGGGGTGGAGGAAGTCCACGACCTGCACGTGTGGACCATCACCAGCGGCATGGAGGCGCTGAGCGCGCACGTGGTCGTCGGCGAGCGCGCCCTGCGCCGCGAGTCCGGAGAGATCCTGGCGGACCTGCACTGCATGCTCCACGACGAGTTCCACCTGCACCACCTCACCATCCAGATCGAGCCTCGCGACTTCGAGGAGCAGCGCTGCGTTCCGCTCGCGGGGTTCTGAGCACGCCGGGGAGGCGCGGGGGAAGAAGGCGAGGACGCGGATGAAACCCCTTCATCCGCGTCCTCTTTCTCTATCCCGCCCTCACGGGTACGCGAATCAGTAAACACATCGTTTTTCGCTCCATCGGCGGGTCGCCGGAGCACGGTGTGAACAGCCGGTCACTTCGGCCTCGCCGGTCTCCTCGCGCGGCGCGTTTTTGAGGTCACGAGGGATGAAGCGCCGCCGCGCACGGTGCAGCGCGGCTGGAGTAGCTTCGTCTGCTTTGATGGTGCACCGCGTGAACCGTGGAGTTGAGGCAAGCCGGCGGACGGATCGGCGAGCGGAATGCGTTCGAATCGCACAAGCGACCATCATGTAACGAGATGGATGCAAGGTCCGGCGCCGGGGCCGCCGGCGGAGACGCGCAACAGCGCCGCTGTGGGGCGTGCGGATCGTCCATCGAGGAACACGAAACTTGCGTCTCTTCCGCAGCCCCCCGGGAGCGGGCCGAAAGCGTACGGCCCCGCTCCCGCCTGCGCTGCCGTGAATGTTTACGGCACGGTGCTTGCCTCGGGAGCTAAGTACGATTTCGCAAAACCTCGCCGCGCGGCGGGTTTTCGGAAAAAGCGGTCCGGCCGCAGCTCCGCCAGCCCATCATCATGCCGAGCCAGCCCAGTCCCACCGACGCTCCCGAAGACATGGACCTGCGCGGTCGCATCTTCACCGACCTGGACCGGCTTGCGTTCGCGCTGGAAATGGAGGCGGCCGGGCTCCTGGAGGCCGGCCGGGCCGACGAGTACCTGCGCGCGCAGGAGCGCCGCCTGGGCGTGCGGCTGGCGCAGCGGCTGGTGAGCGGCGTTCCCGCCGACGAGGTGAACGCGCGCATGGAGCGGTGGGCCGGCGCCTACGACCGCCGCCTGGGGCTGGTGGGGGCCTGAGGATGACGGGGATGCCGCGCGTCTGCGGCCGTCCTCCGCTGGGCCCGGCCCGCGCGGACCTCCGCACCCGCCGCGGGTGCGGGCTGGGCGTCCCCGGATAACATCCCGCGGTGCGGGGGATCGGCGTCCGGTCCCCCGCGCTGCTTGGCGGGCGAAAAGAGGGCGTACTTTACGCCTATACGTAACACGTTGCCCGGAATGCGGGCTGGTGTTACGTACGGAATGGACGTTGCAGGGCGGTGAGCGCTTCGTTCACCTGTGTGCGGGTTTGCGGGACCTCCTGGGCGATGGAGAGAGGAGGGCGCCGGCGGCGCCGAGTGGGTGGGATCACCGCGAAACGGAGGTGCGGAGTGGCGGGTCGGAGAGTGCTGGTGACGGGAGGCGCGGGGTTCGTGGGCAGCCACCTGGTGGACGCGCTGCTGCAGCGCGGCGACCGGGTGCGCATTCTGGACAACCTGGATCCGCAGGTGCACGGGCCGGACCGGCGCAGGCCCGCGTGGGTCTCCGCCGACGCCGAGTTCGTCCAGGGCGACATGCGCAGCGCCGGCGACGTGCGCCGGAGCCTGCGCGACATCGACGTGGTCTACCACCTGGCGGCGGCCGTGGGTGTGGGCCAGAGCATGTACCAGGTCGCCGACTACACCGCCGTCAACACGCTGGGCACCGCCCACCTGCTGCAGGCGCTGGTGGACGAGCGCGGCGGCGTGGAGCGGCTCGTCGTCGCCTCCTCCATGTCCATCTACGGCGAGGGGCGCTACGCCCGGCCCGATGGAAGGGAGCCGCTGAACACCCTGCGCTCCGCCGACCAGCTGCGCGGCCACGACTGGGAGCCGCGCGACGTGGACGGCACCGTGCTGGCGCCCGTTCCCACCGACGAGCAGAAGCCGCTGGACCCCACCTCCATCTACGCCCTCACCAAGGCGGACCAGGAGAAGATGGTGCTGATGATGGGGGCCGCGTACGGCATTCCCACCGTCGCGCTCCGCTTCTTCAACATCTACGGGCCGCGGCAGGCGCTTTCCAACCCCTACACCGGCGTGGCCGCCATCTTCAGCAGCCGCCTGCTCAACGGCCAGCCGCCGCTGGTGTTCGAGGACGGCGAGCAGAAGCGCGACTTCGTTTCCGTGCACGACATCGTCCAGGCGCTCCTCCTCTCGGCGGAAGAAGAGGCGGCCGTGGGCAAGGCGTTCAACGTCGGCTCCGGCCGGGCGGTGACGGTACGCGAGGTGGCCGCGACGCTGGCGAACGTGCTGGGGACGGGGGTGGAGGCGCAGGTCGTCGGCAAGTACCGCGTGGGCGACATCCGCCACTGCTTCGCCGACATCTCGCTCGCGCGCGAGGTGCTGGGCTACGAGCCGCGGGTGACGTTCGAGGAGGGAATGCAGGAGCTGGTTGCATGGCTGCAGGAGCAGGAGCGGCCGGAAGATCATGTGGAAACCCACGCGGCCGAGCTGGCCGCGCGCGGACTCACGCTGTGAGGAGGGGGACGATGAAGGGCAAGCGCGACCACATCCTGATCACGGGCGGCGCCGGGTTCGTCGGCAGCAACCTGGCCGACGCGCTGCTGCGTGAGGGCGAGCGGGTGATCGTGGCCGACAACTTCTCCCGCGACGGCGTGCGCCGGAACGCGGCATGGCTCAAGGCCAACCACGGCGAGCGGGTTCGCGTCGAGCAGGTGGACGTGCGCGATTCCGCGCGCATCACCCCGCTGGTGCGCCAGTCGAAACAGGTCTTTCACCTCGCCGCGCAGGTGGCGGTGACGACCTCGCTGGACGACCCGCTCACCGACCTGCAGACCAACGTCATCGGTACCTTCAACGTGCTGGAGGCCGCGCGCACCATGCTCAACGCGCCCTCCGTCCTCTTCACCTCCACCAACAAGGTATACGGGGGGATGGAGGACGTGCCGGTGGAGCTGGCGGGCGAGGCGTACCGCTACGCCGACGGGCGCCGGGGGATCGGCGAAGAGGCACGGCTGGACTTTCACTCTCCCTACGGCTGCAGCAAGGGAGCGGCGGACCAGTACGTCCACGATTACGCGCGCATCTACGGCCTGCCGACGGTGGTCTTCCGGATGAGCTGCATTTACGGCACGCGCCAGTTCGGCACGGAGGACCAGGGGTGGGTGGCGCACTTCGGCCGTGCGCTGTATGGCCGGGAGCCCATCACCATCTACGGCGACGGCTACCAGGTGCGCGACATCCTGTGGATCGACGACCTGGTGGACGCCATGCGCCGCGCCATGGACCGCATCGACACGGTGGCGGGCGAGGTGTTCAACGTGGGCGGCGGCGCGGGCAACGCGGTGACGGTGCGGGGGGTGATCGACCGGCTGCAGGACGTGACCGGCCGCTCCGTCCCCGTCCACACGGCGGACTGGCGGCCCGGCGACCAGCGCGTGTACGTGAGCGACACCGGCAAGATCGAGCGGGTGCTGGACTGGAAGCCGCGCACCAGCTGGAAGGCCGGCCTGGAGATGCTGGTGGACTGGCTGCGCGAGGCAGACCTGGAGTCGCCGGTGCTGCCGCGAGCGGCCGAGCCCGTCCGCGAGCCGCTGGCGGCCGCGGTCGGCGCGGACTGACGGGCCCTCCCCCGGCGGTGAAGTTCTCCCCCTCTCCGCGAGAAGCGAGCGGGGAGGGGGCCGGGGGAAGGGGCCCCGAGCGAGACGGGCGGGCCCTCTCTCCCTCGACCGGCCTTTCGCTCGTTCCTCGCGACGGCGGTCGACCCCTCCCCCAACCCCGGGAGAGGGGTGATGAGAAGGAGCCGGTCGTAGCAGCGAAGTTCAACCTCCCCCAGGGGTTTCCGGGGGGAGGTGGGCGAGGTTTGCGGGCCCGGAGGGGGCGTGGCTGGGGCCCGCCACCTTGCACAGAACCTGAATCTGAACCTGTACACGCTTCCGAATGACGTTCGATACGCTGGACGCGAGCGAGGCGCGGACGGCCACGGGAACCATGCGCGCCGCGCGGCTGGCCGCTCCCGGTGAGATTTCGCTGGACGAGGTCTCCATCCCCGAGCCCGGGCCGGGGCAGGTGCGCATCCGCATGGAGGGATGCGGCGTCTGCGCCAGCAACCTGACGCCCTGGGGCGGCGCGGAGTGGATGAAGTACCCCACCGACCCCGGCGCGCTGGGTCACGAGGGGTGGGGCGTGATCGACGCCGTCGGCGAGGGCGTGAGGGAGCTCGCCGTGGGCGACCGCGTGGCCGCCCTTTCGTACAACGCCTACGCGGAGTACGACCTGGCGGACGCGTCGGCGACGGTGAGGCTCCCCGCGTCACTGGACGGCCAGCCGTTCCCCGGCGAGCCGCTGGGGTGCGCGATGAACATCTTTCGCCGCAGCGACGTCCAGGCCGGGAAGACGGTGGCCATCGTGGGCATCGGCTTCCTGGGCGCGCTGCTCACGCGGCTGGCGAAGAACGCCGGCGCGCGCGTGATCGCCATCAGCCGCCGCCCGTTTTCGCTCGACGTCGCCCGCGGGATGGGCGCGGACGAAATCATCGCGATGGATGATCACGGGGCGATCATCGAAACGGTGAAGGAGCTGACCGGCGGCGTGCTGGCGGACCGGGTGATCGAGGCCGTGGGCAAGCAGTGGCCGCTGGACCTGGCCGCGGAGATCACGAAGGAGCGCGGCCGGCTGGTGATCGCGGGCTACCACCAGGACGGCCCGCGCCAGGTGAACATGCAGATGTGGAACTGGCGCGGCCTGGACGTGATCAACGCCCACGAGCGCGATCCGCGGGTCTACGTCGAGGGCATCCGGATGGCGGTGGACGCGGTCGCCAGCGGGCGGCTGGATCCCACGCCGCTGTACACGCACACGTACCCGCTGGACCAGCTGGACCAGGCGCTGAACGACACGCGGGACCGTCCGGACGGGTTCCTGAAGGCGCTGGTGATGATGGATCGCGACGGAAGTGTGTGAGTGAGTGGCGAGCCCGCGCGGGCGCCCCCTCCGCTCGCCTCGGCTCGCA
>DATABT010000770.1:0-7216 GCA_036259455.1 Longimicrobium sp.
CGCGGCGGCACCGGCTCTCGAGCCACAAGCCGTTCCCGGCGGTCCGGACGTGGTTCGCGCGGAAGAGCCGGACGGGGCGCTGGCGGAGGCCAGCGGCGTTCTCCCTTTTCGCCGGCGTGAGACCGTCCGGCGCCGCCCGCCGGTTCCAGGGCCCTGGCTCGCCGCCGCGGCGGCGGTGATCCTGGTGGTGTCCGTGCTGGCGCTGCAAGGCCGCGCTTCTCCGGCGCCCGCGCCGGTTCAGCTTGCCGCGCGGCTGGAGGGAGGGCTTCCGGCGAGGTGGGCGAACGATGCGCCGTGGCAAAGCGAGCGGGGAGGGGACTCCGGCGCGGAGCGTAACGCGCGGGCGGCGCGGGCCGGCGTGATGATGGTGTGGCTGGCCACGGCGGCGCAGGCGGGCGACTCCGCACAGACGCGGGTCATCGCCGGCCAGATGGTTGCCCAGATCGATCCCGGCGCGGGTCCCGGCACGCCGCTGCAGAAGATCAGGGAGCGCCCGGGTGCTTCGCCGGATTCGCTGCGGGCGTGGCTGCAGCAGGCGACCACGCGGCTGGAGAAGGCGGATGGACGGGACTACTTGCGGGTGGCCGCCTGGGCCGAGGCGGCACGCCTGGCCGCCCGCGGCCGGGAACCGGAGTTCTTTGCCTCGGAAGACACCGGGACCATGCTGGACCGCGCCGGGCGCCTGGCCCGTGACGACGAGGCGGCACGGGCCGCGGTGGCGCAGGTGCGCGCGGCGCTCCCCGCCGGCGCCCCGCCGAACGACTGGGCGGCGCTGGAAACCAGCCTGGAGACGTTTCTGAGGGAGATCGCGAGCTGACACCGGCCCGGCCGCATTGTCGGTCAGAAGTGGACCCGCCTTTCATACGGAGCCAGCGGAGGAGCATCCTCTGCCGGCTCCGTTCTCCTTCATCAAGCCCCTGCTGTCCTCGCGCCGTCCGTTCTAGTTGCCCGCGTAGCGGAAGCCCGCCCACGTCGCCAGGGAGCTTTCTTCCGGATGCGTCGACTCCAGCATGTCCAGTTGCGCCTGCCGCAGGGCGAGCGCGGGGTCGCGCAGCTCGCCGTACGCGCGGTAGAACGCAACCATCAGCGGCTGCGCGCGGCCGTCGTTCACCTGCCACAGGCTTCCCGCCACGCCCCCCGCCCCCGCGGACAGCAGCGCCCCCGAAAGCCCCGCGAATCCGCCGGACCGTCCCCCGCGCGCCCGCAGCGTGCGGCAGGCGGAGAGCACCACCAGCCGCGCGTTCCCCAGCCGCATCTGGCTCACCTCCTCGGCGGTCAGGCGGCCGGTGGTGTCTGCGCCGGCCAGGACAAGGTACGAGCGCTCGGGCCGTGCGTCATCGAAGACGGCGTGCCCCGCGTAGTGAATCAGGCTCGCCCGCTGAGCCTCCGTGAGGAAGGCCGCACGGGTGGCGCTGTCACCGTCCAGGCGCATGGCGCCGGGGAAAAACGGCTCGAGCGCATCCACTTCCGCCCGGGCACCATCCAGCCCGTCCAGCGAGGGGTAGCGCACCCGGTCAAAGTCGGGGTCCGCGACCAGCAACGCCCGCCCCTGTGCATCGCCCGCGGACCAGGGGCGCGCCGCGTCGGCCAGCGTGGGGGCGTAGCGCAGCGGATGGTCCTGCACCAGGTGCCGGTTGCGCGAATCGATGAGCGCGGCGAAGGGAACGCCCGCCACCTCACCGTCCGCCAGGATCACCAGCATGGTTCCGGGCGGGCCCAGGCGGCCGCGCACCGGCGCGATCAGCCAGCCGTACAGCCGCCGAAGTCCCGGGCGGGCCGCGGCCTCGCGCTCGGGCGATTCCATCGCGGCGCCCACCTGCTCCACCGTCAGCAGGAACTGGTCACGGTCAATCGTCTGCCGCACCAGGTGGACGGTGTCCGCGCGGACGGTCCACGCCAGCAGCGTGTCGCCGATGAGCGCGTACTCCAGCCCCACCTGGCCCGCCGGTGCCCTCAGCGGGCCGGCCGCGCTCGCGCTGTCTCCCGCGGAAACCGCCGCGAACGAAACGCGCCCCCGCTCCAGCGTTTGCAGCGCGGCCGTGGTGTCTCCCGCGCGCAGATACAGCATCACCAGCCGGTTGAAGCGGCTACGGGCCTGTTCGAGCGCGGCGGCGCGAACCACGGCTTCGGCCGTCCGGCGTCCCGAGAACGGGCGGACACCGCCGAGCACCGTCTCGAGATCGCGGATGGCAGCGGCGAGGTCGCTCGCCGCGAGATGGGCGTCCGCGCGTGCAAGGAGTGCAGGAGCCAGCCACACCACGTTCTGCTCGAAAGCGGCCACCGCGGAATTGATCTCGGCGACACTTATCTGAGATGGCCGCGCCATGCGGAGGGCATTCACTGCCCATTCCTGCGTCGCCGGGTCGCGGAGTTTCCTGACCCGCGAATACGCCGAATCGAGATCGGCGGCCGCGCGGGCGGAATCGCCCAGGATGGTTCGAATGCGTGCGCGCATCTGGAGCGCGTCGACGACCGGAGTCGGCCCGCCGTTGCGCCGGGCGACACGGACGTCCTCGTCCAGTATGGCCAGTGCGGCCCGCGGCATGCCGCTCAACGCCACCGCGCGTGCCAGGCCGTGCAACTGGTTGTGCAGCCTGATCGAGCGCCGATGCGGTCGAAGCGCCTGCTGCGCCTGGTGCAACAGCCGGAACGCTTCAACCGTATCGCCGGCCTGGTACGCGGTTTCCCCATCCGTTGACAGGAGGCTCCCGCTCTGCTCGGTTTCCCCCGCACGGCGAAGGTACTCCGCCGCCAACCGGGACTGCTGCCGACCCGCTTGGAAATCTCCGCGCATCGCCAGCAGCGTGGCTCTCATTCTTCGCATGGCTCCCGCCAACGCGGGGTGGCGGGAGCCATCCACGTTCGCTGACAAACGGATCAGCGCTGACTCGGCTTCCGCGCGATGTCCGCGCGATCCGACGGCGCGTGCGCGGAGCAGTTCCGTCCACTGGTCCAGCACAGGTGAAAGGTTTCGAGTCGGTGTAACTCGCGTTGAGGCATCGAGCGCAGCCTGAAACTGCTGCGTGCTCGCGAGCGCCTGGGCCACGGCATACGCGCGATGAGCCCGGGCGAGCGTCATCGTCGCCCCGCGGTTCCCACCGGCGGCGCGGATGGCGCGGACGGCGTCGGCCAGCGAGGCGTCGCCGCCGGGCCGCTGCTCCAGCGCCAGCCCCAGCTTCTCCGCGAACGCCAGGTGCAGGGCCGCGCTCGCCGAATCACCCGCTTCCACGGCCTTTCCCCAGTCCCCCAGAACGACGTCCCACCCGTGCGTCCGCGCTTCCTGCGGATGCGTCCTGGCGAATGCCGCGACCTCGCTGGCGGAGGCGTCGGCCCCGGGCATGGGCGTCTGCGCGCCACCCGTAATCAACCCGCTCTTCCTGCGCCGCGCCTCGCCGGCCCACGCAGAGCGCCGGTCGACGGCGAGATAGGCATCCCATGCCTCGGCCGCCTCTTCATCCAGGCCGACCGCCTGCTTTGCCAGGGCTGCGTTGTAAAGGGCAGGCAGGCTGAGCGGCTCGAGCTCGATCGCCTGCAGCGCATACTCCAGCGCCTGGTACAGGTCGCGCGGGGCCTGCATGCGCTCGGCGCGGACGAGGTGCGCGGCGGAGAGGTCCACCAGGATCGGCACGCTCTCCAGGGTGAGGCGCGCCGCCTTTTCCAGGCGCAGAATGGCGTCGTTCAGCGCCTGGTCCTCCGTCTCGTTCCACCAGATCACGGCCGCGAGGGCGGCCGCCTGCAGCGAGTCGGGGGCGGAGCTTTCACCCCCGGCTTCCAGATCGTGCGGGTTGATGCGGGCGTCCTCGGCCGCGCCGCAGGACTCGCGCGGCACGATTGCGTCGCGGGCCGCAGTGTCCGGCTCGCACGGCTGGAACGGCGTGGCGATGGAAAGGCGGGCCGCGAACGTGCGCGATGGCGCAAACCGGGAGAGCTCGGCCATCGGGCCCGTAGCGCGGGCAAACGTGCGGGTCACCGCCACCCCCACGACGAGCGTGACGGCGAGCGCGGCAAGTACGTAGCGCTTCATACGCCCGGCGCGCGGCGAGAGAGATGGAATCGCCGCCAAACGGACGTGGAGTGGCCTGGGGACGGGTGCGGAGCGGAGTCGATCATCCGCATCAATGCCTGCAACGAGAGGGTGGAGCAGATATGCCCATGCGATGGCGGGTACAGAAGGTGTACGACCCGCGCGCGGAACACAAGAGTGGCGTGAATTTCCCGCCGTTCCTTCTGCCTCCCGACGGATGAAAGATGGGTCTCACACCGGGTCAACAGAGTCACCGGGGTTCGCTCGTGCCGATCCAGCAGATCCCTGCCCGTGCGGCGAGCGGTGCGGTAGAGAAGACTCCGTCAACTCTGTTGACCCTGTGTGAGACCCAAACCGGTTTTCCCCATTTTCCGGCCGCGAAGATGCCAGGCTTGGCACGCGCGCGTCCGGCCGTGTAGCTTGCGGCCTCACATCCGGGCAACGGCGGTTTCACCCCAGGCGGAACGGCATCGCATGAAGCTCCTGCGCGGCGCGCTGGCCCTGTCCTTCATCCGCGCCACCACGGCGACGGGCGCGGAGGTGGAGCTGATCCGCTCCCTCACGAGCCGGCGGTGATGCGGCGGATCGCACGCGCATCTACCCTGCGCATCCGCCCCGCGACCGCCGCCGACGCCGCGCCCATCAGCGCCCTGATCATGCGCGTCTCCCACACCTTCACGCTGCAGCCGGACGGCGCCGGCGCGGAGGAGTTCTTCGCCACGGTGACGCCGGAAGCCATCGGCGGGTACCTGGCGTCGCCGGAGTACGCGTACCTCGTCGCGGAAGAGGACGGCGCGCTGGCGGGGTTCGCCGCCGTCCGCGGCAACACGCACCTGTACCACCTGTTCGTCGATCCGGCCTTCCAGGGGCGCGGCCTTTCGCGGCGGCTGTGGGACGAGGCGATGGGCGCGGCGCTGCGGGCGGGGAATCCCGGCGAGTTCACGGTGAACTCCAGCATGTTCGCCGTGCCCGTCTACCAGCGCTTCGGCTTCGTTCCCGCCGGCCCGCGCACGGAGATGCAGGGCCTTGCCTTCATGCCCATGAAGCTCGTCCTGGCCACGGACGGGCACTGACATCCACCCTATCTGACCCGGAGGACGCGATGCCCGTGGAGCTGAGCGGCGAGCACCGGTGGCGTGGACGGCTGGAGGGCGACTGGAACTACGAGATGGAGGCGGAGGCGGAGCCCGGACAGCCGCCCATCCGCGACAGCGGCAGCGAGACGGTGCGGTCGCTGGACGGGGTGTGGATGCTGATGGAGGCGCAGGGCACCACCCCGGAGGGCGGCCCGGCGACGGCCATCATGACCCTCGGGTTCGATCCGGACCGCGGGCGCTTCGTGGGCACCTTCATCGGGTCGACGATGGCGCACCTGTGGGTGTACGACGGGCGGCGCAACGGGGACGTCCTCACGCTGGACACGGAGGGCCCCACCTTCACCGGCGAGCCGGGGATGGCGAAGTACCGCGACACCATCGCCTTCGAGAACGACGACCACCGGGTGCAGACATCCAGCTATCAGCGCGCGGACGGAAGCTGGCACGAGTTCATGACCACGCACTACCATCGTGTGAAATAGATCCGCCCGGCCGCCGTCGCACCCCCGGGTCACGACCGGCAGGTTCCGCTCGTTCACGGGTCCGGGGTTTCCACGCGCCGGAGCGGCGAGAGCGGACGACGGACGCACGCAGCGAGACTCGCCGGACCGGTCGCGCTGGCCGTGCTGGCCTGACGGAGATCTCTCGACACTGGCGTACGCCGCCGCCGTCCCGCTGGCGTTCGTGCCGTGCGGCGGGTCCAGCCCTCCGGTCCGTGATCCGTCCCGCATTCAGATCGCCTTCGCTGCACGTTGGCCGATGTGGTTCGACGCTTGTGAGAATCCCCAGGCGTTCGCGCAGATGTACGCGTCCGCCGGCGGGCTGGACGAAGTGGAGCTGTTCGAAGCCGTGCTGACCCGCGAGGGTCGGCTGCTGCGGCTGCGGATGGAGCTGCCGCGCTTTCCGGAGCGTCCGCCCGCGCGGTGGAGCCCCGACGCGAACCGCGTGCAGGTGACGGTGGATTTCTGGTCCGTCGAGGAGCTGAGAATCGAGGGATGGCGCTACCGCATCCCCGGGCGCCTCTCCCTCGTCCGCGCGGGCGATGGACTCCGGCTGGCGTTCGATTCGCCCGGAGTGCGCATCACCGCGTGGT
This sequence comes from Longimicrobium sp., assembly GCA_036259455.1. Classification (GTDB taxonomy): domain Bacteria; phylum Gemmatimonadota; class Gemmatimonadetes; order Longimicrobiales; family Longimicrobiaceae; genus Longimicrobium. The sequence goes on from DATABT010000770.1 coordinate 6,215, forward strand.
GTGCGCTGGCCCGCATCGACCGGTTCAGCGCGTACACGGGGGGGACGGGGGTGAAAGAAGACGCGGACGCCCGGCTCGATCGGGCGCAGCCACCTGAACAGGAGGAGGTTCCGTGAAGGAATCGGCTGTATTCCGCCGGTGCGCGGCCGGCGTGCTGGCGGCGATCATCGCCATGGCCGGCGCGCCGCTCGCCGCGCAGCAGCTTCCCACGGGCTTTCCCGCAGCGTGCGCGCCCGGCGAGGTGGAGGTGATGCTGCTGGGCACGTACCACTTTGCCGGCTCCAGCGGCGACGCGGTGCAGACGCCCGCGGAAGACATCCTTACCCCGCGGCGCCAGGCGGAGCTGGAAGAGCTGACGAACCGGCTGGCGGGGTGGGCGCCGGACCAGATCGCCGTGGAGTGGCCGCTGAGCTTCGCCGACTCCACCACCGCGCGGTACGAGCGGTACCATGCCGCGGGGACCAGCGAGAGCCGCAACGAGGTGGTGCAGGTGGCCTTCCGTCTCGCACGGCGCCTGGGGCATCCCACGGTGTACCCCATCGACCACCCCATGCGGATCGGCAACGACTCCATCGCCGCCGTGATGCAGCGCCGCCCGGAGCTCAGGCGCCGCGCCGACAGCCTGGTGGCGGTGCTCCGGCGGCAGGCGGACTCGGTGAGCGCGTGGCAGCGGGAGAGCTCGCTCATCGAGCACCTGCGCGAGGCCAACACGGACCGGGCGCTGCACGGCGGCAACTCGTACGCCATGTTCGGCGGCTACCTGGCCGCGGGCGAAGGCGACAACGTGGGCGGACCGCAGATGCTGGCGCGGTGGTACGAGCGCAACATCATGATGGCGCACAACCTTACCCGCGTGCTGCGCCCCGGCGCCCGGCGCGTGCTGGTGCTCGTGGGCTCCGGCCACGTCCCCCCGCTGCGCAACGTGCTGGACGAGTCGCCGGACTTCTGCCCCGTGAGCCCGCTGCCGCTGCTGCAGTGACCCGCCCATGCCGACGCGCCCCG
>DATABT010000771.1:0-3866 GCA_036259455.1 Longimicrobium sp.
ATCGATCGGAACGCCAGCAGCAGCAGCACGAAGCTCAGCGCCAGCACGAACGCCACGATGATCGGCTGGTAGCGGTCGACGAGTTCGAAGAAGTCCTGGTTGAACGCCGACTCGCCGCTCACGTAGACGGTGGCGTCCAGGAAGACGGCGATCGCGAGGCCGAAGCCCATCTGCTGCATCATGACCAGATCGCCCATGGCGAACCCGCCGAAGACGACAACCATGATCAGGGCCGCGCCGGTGATGATCTTGGCGGTTGACTGCAGGCCGACCGCGACCGACTCGCGGTTGTTGGCGGTGTGGTCGTAGTGCTCGCGGATGCGGCTCAGCAGGAAGACGTGGTAGTCCAGCCTTCTTCATGTTCAGATCGAGTTTCAGTCATCCTGAGTCATTCGGCGCTGCGCGCGCCCTGTGGGATGAAAGTCGCTCGCGCCGCGGCTGTCATTTCGAAGGAGGCGCCGGGTGATCGCTGCCGGTGCAGGGACCTGTGGCGCCGACTGAGAAATCTACTCGCCCGGGCAGGTGCCACGCCTCGCTCGACGGACCTCGTCCGGATTCCTTTCTATTCAGGGAGGCGCCGCGCAGAAATCGTTATCCCGATAATTTTCGGCGCCGACCGAAGGACCCTGCCGGCAACACCGAGGCGCTCGCCCCCGGTGCGTTGAACCCGGCCCCCCGGATCGGCGAGAGGGTCCTTCGCTCGGCGCCGCAAACGGTTGCGTCACTTCAAGTTCTGCGCGGCGCTCGCTCAGGATGACCTCGAGGCGGTGGTTCGCGTCCCCTTCAGATCAGAGTGGCGAGGTTCCTACTTCAGCTCCAGCTGAAGAAGACGATCATGGTGGCGATGGCCCAGTCCCACGCGGCGCAGAAGGGCGGGAACCAGCGGCGGACGCCGTGCTGAACGGCGCCGGTGTGGTGCACCAGGTCCCACAGGCCGTGCAGCGCGAACCCCGCCGCCATCCACAGCGGCGACCACGAGAAGCCGAGGAACGCAAAGGCGATCAGCAGTGCCGCGAACGCCCCTTCGAAGACGATGCGCCCGCGCCGACCGCCGTTGAGCGCCGCGCCGTAGTAGATGCCGCCGGTGAACGCCAGCAGCAGCGCCAGCAGGTCGAAGGCGCCGTCCGGGTGCATGACGAAGAGGAGCACGAACGGGAGTGCCAGCGCGAACCCCGCCAGCACGGGGAGCAGCGGGGCGCGTCGGCGCGGCGGGGCGGCGGATTCGGTGTGCATCGTCATGGGCGGCGGGGAGCGGGCGTTCGCGGAGACGATACGCGTCCGCCCGCCCGATGGCTAGGCTGCGCCGCGACGACGTGGATCATCGCATCCAACAACCGGACGGGTTGCGGCATCCCATCCACCACACCGTGAGCGGTGAGCGGAGGACGACGCGCGCGTCGCGTACTTTCTCGCTTTCGCACTGCCGCGCTCCCGCACTCCTTCCCCCGCCCCGGCCAACCGCTTACTTTCCATGCGTTTTGCCCCCCGAGAACGATCCAGGTCCCGGACCTCACGGCCGAGTGGTTTCATGAGCCAAGCCGCACAGACCGCGCGGGTTGCCCCCCGCGCGGAGCCCGTTGCATCCCCCGCCCACCGCCGTCCGCCCTACCTGTGGGCGCTGGCGTCGGCGGTAGCGCTGTTCGTCCTGTACGCCATTACGCTGGCCCCCAGCACGGCGTTCTGGGACACCAGCGAGTACATCGCCACCGCGCACATCCTGGGCATTCCGCACCCGCCGGGGAACCCGCTGTTCGTGCTGCTGGCCCGCGCGTGGGAGCTGCTGCTTTCGCCGCTGGGGCTGCCCGTGGCGGTTCGCATCAACCTGTTCTCGGCGTTCATGAGCGCCGGGTCCGCGTTCTTCTGGTTCCTCGTCGTGCACCGCATCCTGGCGGCGTTCACGGAAAACGAGACGGTGCGGCGGGTGGGCGCGTTCGCCTCGGTGTGGGTGGCGGGGACGGCGTTCACGGTGTGGAACCAGAGCAACGTGAACGAAAAGGTGTACACCGTCACGCTGTTCACCATCGCGCTGATGTCGTGGATCGCCTTTCTGTGGCGCGACCACGTAGAGGAGCACCGCGGGCAGCGCAACCGCCGCTGGCACGACGACAACGCCATCCTGCTGGTGGTCTTCATCCTGGCGCTTTCCGTGGGCAACCACCTGATGGCGTTCCTGGCCGCGCCGGCGCTGTTCGTGTTCCTGGTGCTGGTGAAGCCGCGGGTGCTGGGAAACTGGAAGCTGTACCCGATGATGGCCGGCGTGGCGGTGCTGGGGCTGTGCGTGCAGCTCTACCTGCCCATCCGCGCCAACCAGGACCCGGTCATCAACGAGGCCGCGCCCAAGTGCGAGAACATGGTGACGGCGGTGGTCTCGTCCGTGACCCTGGGGCGGTACGCGGGCGACTGCCCGGCGCTGGCTTCGGCGCTGCGCCGCGAGCAGTACCAGAAGCCGCCGCTCACGCAGCGCATGGCGCCGTTCCCGGCGCAGATGGCCAACTTCTTCCAGTACTTCGACTGGCAATGGGCCCGCTCGCTACAGGGGCGGCAGGGGTACTTCGCCGGCCTGCGCATGCCGTTCACCCTCCTGTTCCTTTTTCTGGGTCTGTGGGGCGCGTGGGAGCACTACGCGCGGGACAGAAAGAGCTTCTGGTACATCGCCGTCCTGTTCTTTACGCTCTCGTTCGGCCTCGTGTACTACATGAATTTCAAGTACGGGTACGTGCAGCAGCAGGTGCACAACTACCCGGACAGCGAGGTGCGCGAGCGCGACTACTTCTACGTCATCACCTTCTCCGTCTGGGGGTTGTGGGTGGGCGTGGGGCTCACGGCGCTCTGGCTGCGGCTGGTGCAGGCGCTGGGCAACCGGCGCACGGCGGTGATGGCGGCCAGCCCCGTGATGGCGCTGGCGCTCATCCCCCTGCTCACCAACTGGAAGTACGCCAGCCGCGAGGGCGACTACGCCGCGCGCGACTTCGCGTACAACGTGCTGCAGTCGGTGGAGCCGTACGGCGTGCTGATCACCAACGGAGACAACGACACCTTCCCGCTGTGGTACCTGCAGGAGGTGGAGGGCATTCGCCGCGACGTCACGGTGATCGTGATGTCGTACTTCAACACGCCCTGGTACGTAAAGCAGCTGCGCGACATCACCCGGCCCTGCCCCACGCCGGACGCGGCCATGGCGGACCCCACGCGCATCATCTGCCAGCGGCCGTTCGATCCGTCCAGGGCGCCGGCCATGTATGGCAACCCGAGGGCGCCCACGCGGCCCATCCTGCAGCTTTCCGACGCGCAGATCGAACAGATCACCAACTCGCCGGGGCTGCTGTCGCAGGAGGGGATGGGCTTCGAGGCGCGGGGAATGACGTTCGCCCTGACGCCCAACCAGGAGATCTACCCGGCGCACCAGCTCGTGACGCTGATGCTGCAGCAGGCGTGGGGCGACCGCCCCATCTACTTCGCGGCCACCACCAACACGCACCTGGAGCTGGGGCTGGTGGGGCAGGCGTCGCGCCAGGGGCTCGCGTACAAGATGCTGGACCCGGGCGCCACGGCGGGGCTGGTGCCCATGCCGGCGGACCAGACCATCCAGCAGTTCACGGGCGGGTACTACGACGTGGCGCGCAACCAGCAGCTGATCGACCGCGTTTTCATGTTCCGCAACATGCCGGAGCGCGCGGTGTGGTCGGACGACGCCACGCGCAACATTCCCATGCAGTACTACTATGCCTACGCGGCGCTGGCCACCGTGGCCGACATGCGCGGCGACACGGCCGCCGTCACGCGCTACTCGCAGCGCGCGGAAGCCTTCCAGGACCTGGCGCAGAACCGCTAGCCCTTCCGCTCGACAGACCCCAAAGCGCCCCCCC
>DATABT010000772.1:0-14262 GCA_036259455.1 Longimicrobium sp.
CGGAGGCGGGTCCCGGGACGTGCGGCCAGCCATGAGCGTGGGTGAGTAGATTTCTCAGTCGGCGCAACAAGATCCTGCATGGGCAAAGTCCCCGCGGCGCCTCCTTCGAAATGACAGCTCACGGCGCAGACTTCGTGCGTGAAACGAAATCCGCGATGAACCGAAAAAGATGAGGACGCGGATGAACGTCGTCTCCGCATCCTCCGTTTTGCGCCGCGAGGGAGCTGACTATCGGGCGATTCCGATCGTGTCTGCCGGCGGCGGTGCCTCGGAGGGGGGCGTGCCGCGGAGGGCATCGCGGACCGCGGCGCCGCCGTATCGGTTCACCGCCAGCGCAAAGCCGAGCACGACGGGAAGGCCCGCCGTGATCCCCCGCCACGCCAGGAACACGGCGCCCGCGCTGCCGCCCAGCTCGCCCGCGGTCCCGGCGGACGCCAGCAGTTCCACCGCGCCCGCGCCGCCGGGGGTGGGAAAGAAGAGCTGGCCGTAGATCAGCGCGAACGAGCCCAGCAGCAGCACGCCCGGTGGCGGCGGCACCGCCAGCGTCTGCGCCAGGATGGGGAGGATGGCCAGCCGGCACGCGATGCTCACCAGCGTCAGCGGCACGGCGGCCAGCAGCGGCCACCCCAGCGCGCCGCGCAGCGCCACCCCCGCCGACGCCCGGTCGTGGGCCACCGCCGGCCGGCGCGCGCGCTGGCGCCGGACCCACGTCCACACCGCCACGCTCGCGAGGACGACGGCCACGATCCACGGGAAGCCCTCCACCGCACGCACCGCCAGCCGCGGCCCCACCTCCGCCCACCATCCCGCGCCCAGCATCCAGGCCGCGACCGCGCCGGAGACGGCCACGACGGAGAGGTAGGTCACCATCTCCACCGCCAGCACGGCCACGCCCGCGCCGGCCGCCACGCCGCTCGTCCGCAGCCCCAGCCACCGCGCGGGCTCTCCGCCCAGCCGCATGGGCGTGACGGCCGCCGCCGCGTCGCTGAACAGGATGGTCACGCACAGCGACGGCACCGTCACCCGGAACCCGGCGCCGCGCAGAAAGCCGCGCAGCCGCACGGCGCGGGCGAACAGGTCCACCGCCATCAGCGCGGCGCACGCGGCGCAGGCGAGCAGCAGGCTCACGGGCTCACTCCAGTGGCATCACGGGACCGGCGACGCGGCGCGAGTCATCCAACCTGCGCACCCCCGCCGCGGGGGACAAGAACAACGCGCGGCACCCGCGGTGAGGACCGTTCAGCTCCCGGCGGCTTCACGCCGGGGCGGGCGGCGAAGGACGCGCAGGAGACGCTCCAGACTGGCGGCGAAGACGGCCGGGTCGTGCGCCGCCCCACGAAAGTCCGCGATCTGCCGTCGCCGGAGCGCCCGCGCAATCCGCGCGGGCTCGATCGTACCCGACCAGAGGGTATCGTCCAGACCTACAGGGATGATGATCGAGGCCCCTCCCTCCGCCGCCTCGCGCCCGCGAGCCTCCTCGATCTCATGCAGCACTCCCTTGCGCCCGAGCGAAGACCGGGAGCACAGCACGAGCACCCGGTCGCAGGCATCCATCGCCTCTTCCACCGCGTGATGGATCCGGTCTCCGGGGAGCGCGTCGGAGGGGAAGAAGAAGACGTCCACCCCGTGCTGCTTCAGGGCGGCGGTGAGCCGTCGGGCGAATTCCTCGTCTCCCCCGCCGTACGAAACGAAGGCGGACTGGTAGCCCGTGGACTGCTCGTGCGTTTCCCGCGGGGGGTGCGGCACCTCCGCGTGGGCCCCCTCGCGCAGCACCAGGAGCGGAAGGGTGCCGAACCGCACCGGGAGGGCGAACTCGAGCCGCCGGGAGTACCAGCGGTGGAACGCCGCGGCCGCGGCCGATTCGGCGGGCTCGCCCTGCGACGCTTCCGCCACACGCCGCTCCAGCATCTTCAGCAGCTGGACGGCGGCACCGTATCCGGCGGGAAAGCGTACCGTCTCCTCGCCGTTCACCCGCACGGCGCGCGGCGCCAGCGGTCCGGTCTCGCCGACCCCGAAGCTCCTGCCGTCCAGAAGAAGAGACGCGACGACCGTGTATACCTGCTCCAGCCTCCCGGGCGTCAGCGAACGGACCCGGTCGTCGATCTCGAATTCCACGGTGTCCAGCAGTCCGGGCTCGGCCTGCAACCGTTCGACGGCATCCGCATAACCGCCAAGCGTCCGCCACTGCGGGGGAAACGCGCGCCGGTCCGTCCAGGCGAGCATCTCCGCTGGTGCGGCCTCGAAGACGTTGATGATCGCCGCCAGCAGCACCGCACGGTGGGCCCGCAGCGCGTGCAGCACTTCCTCGCCGGACCTCACCACCACCTCGGGCAGGTGTTCCGAGTGCCGATCCAGGTGCAGGCCCTCCACGGCCGAAAGCCCTCGATACGCCCTCCGATACCCCTCGATGTTCTCCACCCAGGCCAGCGGGAGTCCGGCCATCTCGCTGTAGAGGAGAACGGAGTGTGACTCGGTGTCGGCCATGCCCATGGCCGCATCCTTCAGCCAGGCCATGCGTGAAAGCGACGCCGTGGCGGCATCCGCGAACTCGGCGTGCCGCGCACTGGCGGGCGCGTGCGCCATTCCCAGAAGTGCCACCACCCTGTAGTTGTCGCGCAGTGGAGAGCCAGCCGCGCGCGCCCGGACGTCAGGACGAAGCCAGGGGCTTCCGCGCTCCGCCAGGCGAGAAGCCATCGGCGCGACGCTCCCGGCGCTGCTCCATTCGCGCTCGAACACGACGGCGACCGCGTCCGCCGCGGTGGCATCGGGCTCGCGAAACCGCCGCGCACAGATCTCGCGCAGCCGGACGGCGACGGACAACGGACCCGCCTCGCGTGCGCGCTGCAGCAGCCCGAGCGGACTGGGGATCTGCATTTCACCGAGAAGCCCGGACTCCGCCTCGAGGAGGGCCCGCTCCGTGATCGTCATCGTGCCGCCTCCGGCGACGGCAAGCTGGTAGAACCGGCCGAAGTCGGCGGAGGTGTACAGGTCGGTGAACACCTGGTGCTCGTGACCACGCTCCAGCGCGTCAAGCCGGCCGGCCAGCTCCGCGCGCACCGCGTCCAGCATCTCCTGCAGATCGTGCAGCTCGCCGATCCATCCGTTCCGGGGGTGTCCGGCACCGGCGGCCGGCACGCCCGCCATGACCCGCTCCGGTACAACCGCGCTGCGCAACGCGGCGCAAGCCTTTGCTCCCACCCGGTACAGCTCCGCGTACCCCAGCGACTCGAAGTAGCGCGCGGCCCCGTCGCACGCCTCCCCGGCCAGCGCCTGCAGCGACCACCGGTGCACCCACGGCCCATCCGCCTCCTCCTCGCCGATCGTCTCCACCAACCGCTGCCACTCCCGGAGGTGGCGCGCCGCGGCATCCGAGTGCTGTTCCGCCTGCCGGGTGCAGCACCGCTCCAGGTCGGCCAGCATCGACTCCAGCTCCTGCAGCAGAGCGACGGCGTGGCGCAGGCGCAGGCGCGGATCGTTCAGCCATTGGTGCAGACGCGACTCCAGCTCCCCGCGCAGCTCCGACACCAGCCGCGGGCCGTTGACGCCGCGCAGGCGGCCCACGATCGCTCCACTCCCGGCCCCTTCCCCGGAGAGGTCGAAGTACGCGCGCCGGAACGCGGCGAACTCCTCCGCCAGCGCCACGTTCATCCCGGGCCGCGCGAGCCGGACGCGGGCGCGCAGTTCCTGGCGCTGCGCCACGCGCCAGTGCGTCCACACCAGTTCCTGGAGCGTCACACCCGCATCGTCCATCCCCTCCAGGCGCTCGCGCAGGTCGTCGCGCCCGTTTCCCAGGTGCAGCCGGAACGCCCCCACGGCCTGCTCGCGCAACGCGGTCCACGCGTCGGGCGACGGAGAGGGGCTGGCGAGCCACGCGTTCACCAGGTCGCGCGCCAGCCGGCAGGCGCACGCCTCCCGCATCCGCTCCACGGGGACGGAGAGCTTCGAGAGGCCGAACGCGGAGAAGCGGCACGAGCGCACGTCGCGCACGAGCACCGAGGCACCGTCCGTATAGTCGTATTCCAGCTCGTTTGCGAGGTACTCCCGGAGATTGGACCGCGCGCTCCGCTTGCGGATGGCGAAGAGATCCCGCGCCCCCTCCAGGAACAGAGCCTCGGCGATCACGTCGAAGAGGTCACCCCTGCGGTCCGGAGGAAGCAGCGGCGCACCGATGGGGCCGTTGCCGATGAGGTAACAGGTGTCGAATGGCGGTCCCGCAACGGACACCTCTCCGGTGTTCAGCCAGTCCACCCGGAACCGGCGCAGCTCCGGCTCTCCCGGGGCGCCGGAACCCGCGCTCTCGTCCGGAACGGAGGCACCGTAATGCTCCAGCTCCCGCAGCAGCGCATAGCCGTTGGCGTACAGCCTCTCGTTCTCGCTCGTGGCCGGAGCAAATACGGGCGGCAGGACCAGGTAGCCCACCGTCGCGGCCGGCCAGATCTCACCCGCCTGCGACAGGTGACGAACCATGAAGGCAAGGTCCAGGAGCATCCCCCCGCCCGTACCCCCGGCCGCGGAGCAGACCAGCACCACGTTCAATTCGTGGCCGTGGATCTCGCTCCCGGGTTCGTTCCGCATCCGATCGCGCCGCTCGATGCCGGCCAGCTCGTTCGCCAGGTGGATCAGGCGCCGCCGGATCCCGGCCGCGTGGTGGAAGAATGCCAGCCGCCCGAGCTGCCGCCGGGCTCCGCTGCCGTGGAGCACCGGACCGTGCTTGCGTACGTGCGGAAAGATCCACGAAAAGATGTGCGGATTGCGCTCGGGATGCTGGAAGTACGAGAGGACGTCCTCGGGCCCGACCCGTGCGTCGATGATCTCCTCCGCCCGCAATCGCGCCGCATGCGAGATGAACCCGGCCGGGTGCCCATGCACGACGTCCGGGTGATCCAGCTCCGTATCGATCCACAGGTGCTCCGTCCCCGGCGGCGTGGGAACGCCATGCGTCTCCATGGAACGGCGCCGGAGGCGGAGCAGCACCTCACGCCCCGTGCCGCCAAGCCCGATCACCAGCGTGGGGCGAAGCGGCTCCAACGCGTCCCGTTCGGATGCCTTCCCCACCACCTGTCCCCGTTCCATCATCCTTCCGCGCCCTCTTCCTCGGCAGGCACCTGGAGCCGGGTTCCGGAGTCCGGAACGAACCCTCTGCGCCGGTAGCGCAGCGCCAGGATCAGTTCCAGGACCAGAAACCCCACGGCGGCAATCCCGGCAGGCACCTCCAGCCACACCGCCAGCCCCGCGAACCAGAGCAGCACTGCACCACTGACCGTCATCAAGCGCAGGTCCCTCGGGTGCTTTCCCCTCCGGGTCCATCCCGGCAGAAAGCTCCGGTAACCCACGACACCCGCCCCCGCGGAGACCGCGAAGACCGCGCAGAACTCCGCCCACTCCATCCTTTCCGAACGAACGAGGAGAGCGGTGGCCAGCAGCAGCGCCAGCACGGCCGCGAGGGGGAACGGGGACACGAGGCTTCGCTTGCTCAACGGCGGCATCAGAAGGGAGGGAGGGGTAACGTTGCCGCCAGCGAAGGACGGCACCCGCGCCGCGCGAGTTCCGCGGCGCCGCGAGCGGCACGGGGCGCGAGGCCGGCCGGCGCGGGCTGCGGAACGCGCCGCGCCCGCCGGCTATCCCCGCCGGTAGACGTCGGTGCTGAGGTACTTCAGGCCGCTGTCGCACAGCAGGGTGACGACGGTGGCGCCGGGACCCAGCCGCCGGCCGATCCGGATGGCGGCGAGCACGTTGGCGCCGGACGAGGTGCCCGCGAACAGCGCCTCCTCCCGCGCGAGACGGCGCGTCATCTCCTTCGCGTCGGCGGTGGCGACGGGGATGATCTCGTCGATCAGCGACGGCTCCCAGAGCGGCGGCGTGTAGCCGATCCCCACGCCCTCGATCTTGTGCGGCCCCGCCTGCCCGCCCAGCAGCACCGGCGACTCCGCCGGCTCCACGACGGCCGTGTGGATGCGCGGATTCCGCTGCTTGAGCACCTCGGCCACGCCGCGCGACGAGGCCGCCGTGCCCACGCCGTGCACGAACGCATCCACCCGCCCGTCCGTCTGGCTCCAGATCTCCTCGGCCAGGGAATGGTATCCCTCGATGCTGTCGTGGTTGTTGAGCTGGTCGGTCCAGAACGTGTTCGGCTCCTCGCTCAGGGCGCGCGCGGCCTCGATCATGTCCAGGATCAGCTTCTTCGTCGTCAGCCCGCCCTCGCTGGGGACGAGCGTGAGTTCCGCGCCCAGGGCCGCCATGTGGTCGCGCTTTTCCCGGCTGAACGCGTCGGAGGTGATGATGTGGATGCGATAGCCGCGCGCCGCGCACACCAGCGCCAGCGACGTCCCCGTGCTGCCCCCCGTGTACTCGATCACCGTGTCGCCGGGCTTGAGCCGCCCCTCCGCCTCCGCGCGCAGAATGACGGCCCGCGCCATCCGGTCCTTCATGCTTCCCGTGGGGTTCTCCCACTCCAGCTTGACCCGGATGTCCGCGCACCCCGGCGGCACCACGTTGCGCAGCTTGACGATGGACGTGTTTCCGATGGCCCGGAGAATATCCATTGCGCTTCCTCCTGGCGGTCGCGGCGATGTGTCTCATCCCCTGTGGGCTGCACGGATACACGCACCGGCACCGCGCCACAAGTGCGGACGCACGGACGGCCCGCCCGCGAAGGGCCAGCCGTTTCCGCGATCGGTGGATGGCGATGCGTCCCGTCTCACGCAACTCCGCGCGACGTCCCGTGGTCGCGTATCCGTCACCGGCGCGCGCGGGCCGGCGGACGGGAGCGCGCGGAAGCGACTCCGCCGGTACGGGCCCGCTGCCCGGTCCGCGCCCCTGCACGGGCCGATCTCCGCGCCTCCGGTTCGATCCTTATACGCCGCGAAAAACATCGTCCCCGTGCATGGAATGATCGCGCCCATGTACATGAAACAAAGGAAATTCGACGGCACGTCCACCCGGGATCGCAATCGCCCCCGGCGCACGATTTGCGTCTTAAACAGGGCACACCAATCCTCCCAGGCCGCCCCGTCCGCCGACCGCGCGGGGACTCACGCCACCGGCACGATGCAGGGTGACGAATGCTCGTCCTCTACAGCGACCAGCCCCAGAACCTTCCCCGCCTCAAGTCCGCGCTCCCGGGCGACGAGGCGGTGGTGCTGGCGCAGGAGTGGAAGGAGATCGAGTGCACCGCGCCCCGTTCGCTGTGCTCCGTGGTGATGATCGAGTGGCTGCGCGGCAGCGACGCGTTCCCCCGCCTCTCCGCCTTCAAGCACCGCAATCCGGCCCACCCCGTGGTCCTGGTGACCCGCTGGGACCCGGACAACGCGCGCCAGCTCAAGGACGTGCGGGTGGAGGAGGTGGTGTGGAACCGCGAGATCGAGCAGGAGCTGGCCACGGCCGTGCACCGGGTGTGCACGCACCACGCGAACGTCGTGCGCTGCCTAGCCGTTCCGTTCGAGCAGGCGGAGCACCTGCCCGCCGCCCTGCGCACCGCGCTGGCGTACGCCTGCCGCAGCGACGTGCCCGTGCGCTCCGTAAAGCAGCTGGCCGCCGCCGTGGGCAGCAACCGGCGCACCCTCTGGTACCAGTGGTGCAAGGCCCTGGGCGGCGCGTCGGACCTGCGCCTGCAGGACTTTCTGCACTGGACGCTGCTGCTGCGCGCCGTGGGCCGCAAGACGCCGGACCGCACCTGGACCGCCGTGGCCGAGGACGTGGGCGTGCACGCGCACACCCTGGGGCGCTTCGCGCGGCAGCTTGCCGGGCGCACCCTTTCCGAGCTGGCCTCCGAGGGCGTGCCGCAGGTCGTTCAGCGGTTCCGGGGGCGCGTGATGGAGCTGCTCCTGCGGAGCGGCGAGGCCTTTGGACATTCTGTAGGTGCATGAGGCGTTCTGCTGTTGTTGTCGGCAAAGAATAGTTCTAATTTCATGCGTCCGCTGCGGGGAACCTAAATCGTTTGCCCCCCAATCTTTACCTAAATCCAGAGAGACCTACAATGCAGAAGTTCCACACTCGTGGAATGGGCCGCGCGTTTGTCGCGGCCGCGGTGCTGGGGCTTGCGGCGTGCAACGACGCCGCCGAGGCGCCCCTGGCGCCGGAGAGCGGCGCCGCCGCCGCGGCCCAGGTGCCGGCCGAACACCGCCTGGCGCGCCTGGTGGCCGCCGGGCTGCGCAACCCCCAGGTGCGCGCGCAGCTGCGCAGCGACATGGCCGAGTCGCCGGTGAAGGAAGGAAAGCTGTACCTCCGTTCGTACCTCGGCGGCAGCGGCCAGGGGCTGCTGGTGGCCATGTCCCGCGCGGCGGGCACCGGCCAGCAGGGCGTGCTGGACCTGGTGAACCAGGCGCCGGCGCTGGAGATCTACATGCCCGTCGCCGAGCACCGGCAGGCGTGGAACGGCGGCACCGACGTGCTGGTGGCCATCCAGCTGGCGGAGCGCACCAACCCGTTCGGCGTGGACCTGAACGGCCGCGAGGTGGCCCTCTCGTACGAGACCGCGCCCGCGACGCCCGTCATCTCCATCGTGCCGACGGAGAGCTTCGACGCGCAGGGTGAGCCCCTGTCCCGTGACCGCGCGCGGCCGGGCGCCAGCTTTACCCACAGCACCACGGGCGCCATGTTCACCGGTTTGTGGGTGAACCACATCAACGTGGGGCACGACTACGAGGACTGGACCCGCGGCTCGCCCGAGTTCGAGTTCTGGCTCATCAACAGCCAGAACCGGAGCACCATCACGTGCGCCGAGGAGGACCGCTCGGTGGAGCCGTACCGGTTCAACATGGACGGCACCTCCTACTCGAACGACTTCCTGCTCGCCGCCGAGTACGAGATGCCCCAGGGCGTGCCGCTCTCCATCGCGATGTACGAGGACGACGACACCCGCTGCGAGATCCGGGACGACAAGGACTACATCAAGCTGGCCACGGACGCGTTCACGAACGCCTACGGCGCCTACAAGGCCCTGACCAGCAAGGAGTGGGTGAACGGGCAGTGGATCATGCAGGTGGGCCACGCCTACATGGCCTTCGCTTCGATCGCCCGGAGCAACGACGAGTTCGTCGGGGTGGCCACCGGCTCGCAGAGCGTGGACGGGACCGAGCGTGTCTTCACGCTGGCCAACGACCAGATGATGAAGACCGGCACCGTGTACCTGCAGTGGAAGACCGACACCGCCCACTGAGCCACACCGGCTCCGGGCCGTGACGGAGTAGAGAAGCCGCACCCCCGCGAGGGTGCGGCTTCTTTCGTTCCCCCCAGGGCCCGCCGCGCCTGCGGATGCTCTGGCGGTCGCGCCGGCACCGCGCGGCGTGTCCGGACGCGCGAACGGCCGGCCCGCGGTGGCGCGCCGCTCCTCTTCGCGGCGAGTCTCCGCGAATACTTCTTCTCACATCGCACAAAGCCGTTCGTTGCGACCGCCGAAATCCCCTCCCTTACCCGGGCGCCTGCAGGCGCTGGAAGAGGTGGCGGAGCTCCAGCAGGGGGCGCGGGAGGTCGCCTTCCACGGCGGAGTGGACGCCGACGGAAAAGACCCAGCGGCCGCCGTCCGTCGTCGGCCGGGCGTCGGCGCGCCAGGCCTCCAGCGCGGCGGCGAGCTCGGCGGGTGCGGTGTCGCGCCAGGTAAAGCGCGGAAGGAGCTTCACCGGCAGCAGCGTCACCAGCGCGGCGGCGGGGTCGTCCGGGTCGTCCACCAGGGCAAAGCCGTACTGCGCCGCCACGGCCACCTGCTGCCCCGCGGGCGCGTCTCCCAGCACCTCGCCCAGGATCTTGCGCAGCGCGGGCTCCAGCGCCTGGCCGGCGGGCGCGGCCTCCAGCGGGCGCTCCCACACCAGCAGCGGCGTGGAGATGTCCGCGAATCCCGCGTCCGGCGTGCGATAGACGAACGCGTCCGCCACCCGCGCCACGGGGTGCAGCCCCTCGTTGCGGGTGATGCCGATCCAGGCGCGGGCGTTCTGCTGCCGGACCACGTTCAGCCCGGAAAAGCGGTACGCCAGGGTGAGCCGCGTGTACGGCGGCACCGCCGGCTCCGCGGGAAAGCGGTACGTCTGCCGGTTCTCGCCGCCCGCGTCCGCCGCCAGGTCGAACGCGGTGCCGTCCGCCAGCGTGCAGCGCACCGACGGCGCGCCGCTCCCCGGCCACGCGGGCCCGGAGTCGGAGGCGTCCGGATCCACCGCCAGGGCGAGCGTGCGGTACGCGGCGCCCGCGTCGTCGGCCAGCAGCTCCGCGGTGTAGGCGAAGCGGCGGTGCGGCGCGGGATGGAGCCCGCCCGGCAGGCGCAGGGTCCGAACGTGGCCCGCGGGCGCCCAGTGGCGCCCCCACGCGCCCGCCACGCGCTCCACCAGGGTGGCGAAGCTCTCCACCGCGTTCCCCAGCACGGCGTCCTGCGTGCCGGCGGGGGTGCCGGGAAGGCGGCCGAGGATGGTCTGGAGGCTCTGCGCCGCGTGCGTGTACTGCGCCAGCGCCTCCACCAGCGTCAGCTTCTCCTCGCCGCGCGGGTGCAGTCCCTCGTCCGCCAGCGGGTGCGCGCGGTTCCCGTGCTCGTCCTCGCGCTCGTTTACGTCCACGCGAAAGCGCACGCGGTCCTGCCGCGCCTCGCGCAGCGTGTACGCAAAGGCGAAGTCCCACCGCTCCATCTCCGCGATGCTCGCCGGCGCCTCCGCCCCCGGCGCGGCCTCCTGCGCCCGCAGGACGGGGCTCTCGGGATAGGTGCGGAGCGGAAGCGGCACCTGCACGCGATCGAAGCCGAAGCGCACGCCCGGGGGGAGCGGCGCCGCGCCGTCCCCGCCAAAGGGGAGGACGAAGGAGAGCCAGCGCGAGGCGCGATAGCCGTCGCCCACCGGCACCACGCCGTGCTCCAGCTCGTTCACCGCGTAGCCCAGCCGGAGCGGAAAGCTGCCCACCCGCTCGTCGTCGTGGACGGTGAGCAGGAAGTTGACGTAGCCGCCGCCGTCGCGCAGCGGCGTCCTGGCCACGGACACGCTGACCGGCGGCGTGCTCGCGTCCGCCAGCGGGAGCGCCGAGCCCTGGCCGCTGAGCGCGGCGCCCGGCGCGCCGGCGCCGAAGGGCGAGGTGACGTTCGCGTCGTACTGCACCAGCACGTCGGTGGCGTACGCGTCCGTCAGGTCGATCCCCAGCTTCTGCCGCAGCGCCTCCACCGCGGCGTCGCGGGCGGGATCGTCGCCGTTCGCGGGAACGTCGCCCGTGGCGAGGACGCGGTCCATCCCCCGGGCGATGGCCGCCGCCAGCGCCTGCTTGGCGGCCACCACGCGGTCCAGCGCTCCCCGCTGCGCCCCGCCGTTCAGCCCGGGGACGGGGGTGGCGTACGGGCCGGAGAGGAAGAGGTCCACGCCGGTGAGGAAGTCGCGCGCCCACACCTCCAGGTCGATCCCCTGCAGCGACAGCGCGTGCCCCTGGTCCAGCGTGCCGTCGTCGTTCACGTCCACCACGTGCACGTCTTCGCGCGAGACGAGCTGCCGCTCCAGCGGGCGCAGGGCGAAGAAGCGGGGGATTCGCGTGCCCCCGGCGGCCACGCCCGGCGCCACCTCCACGCGCGAGATGCCGCCCTCGCCGAAGTGGACCGCCCACACGTCCGCCTCCGACGCCCCCTCCGCGCGGCCCGTCGCCACGCGCACGCCCGGAAGCGCCTGCTGAAAGCGGGTGGCGAACTCGCGCAGGGTAAGCGGATCCCCCGGCGCGCCCGCGGCCAGCGGCGGCACGCGGGTGGACGCCTCCTGGACGGCGGAGGGCGGCTCGCCAGGCCCCGGCGCGAACTCCGGGTCCACCAGCTCCGGGTTCCGCCGCAGGCGCAGGTCCACCGTGACCGGAAAGACGGCGCCCGGATAGCGCGCGCCCTGCGCTCCCACCGCCGCCGCGAGCTTCGCGGCTGGCGGGGGGAGGATGAAGCGCACGCCCGCGGCGACCAGCGGCACGTCCGCGTTGGCGCGCGCCACCTGCTCCAGCGTTACGGACGATGCGCCGAAGCGCGCGACGGCGGCGTTCAGCGTGTCGCGCGCGCCCGTCGTGACCGTCGCGGGCCTGCCATCCACCAGCACGGTGAGCGCCACGCCGGGGGCGGGAAAGGCGAGAAGGGCGGCGTTGGCGGCGGCGAGCGCATCCACCGCCACGCCGTACGCCGCCGCGAGGAAGCGCAGGGACACCGGCCCGCCGCCGGAGGGCGCGATGGCCGCGGAGCACACCAGCAGCGCGCCGGGGCGAAGGATGCCGGCCTGCCTGTCGACCGCGCTCACCAGCAGCGCCAGCTCCACCGGGTGCCCCACGGCGGCGGAGAGCCGGTCCAGCAGCGCCTGCAGGTCGTCGCCCGCCTCGGTCGTCGCGGTCGCCCCCTCGACGGTGACCGTCCGGCCCGGCGACAGAAGGCCGGGCGTGCGCAGGTTGCGCCGGGCCAGCGCGAGCGGGCGGTCGCCGGTGAAGTCGAAGCGCGCGGCGATGCCGTCCAGCGTCTCGCCCGGGCGGACCACGTACGGCACCGCCACGTCCGGGGGAAGGCGGACGGCGCCCGGGATCTCCAGCGCCGGCTCCGCGGCGAGGGCGGCGGCGCCGTTGGCGAAGAGGATGCGCTCCGCGGGCGTCCCCATCTCCTCCGCCAGCTCTCCGAGCGTCCGCTCCCCCGCCTGGACGGTTTCGTCGCCGAAGAGCAGCGGCGTGCCGCCCACGAAGAGCCCGGCCGTCCGCGTGTTCAGCGGCGCCAGGACGTCGGCCGCAAAGCCGGACGCGTTGGCCGCCAGCGTGTCCTCGTCGCGCGCCACGTAGTCGAACGCGGTCAGCGTGGCGCCGGGGGCGAAGATCCCGGCCGCATCGGCGTTCGCGGCCGCCACGTCGGCGCCGGTGGTCAGCGGGTCCGCGCCCAGCGCGACGAGGCGCTTCGCAAACTCGTCGAACGACTCCGAAGCGGCCGGTGTCCCCGTCTCCGCGACCGTCACCGACAGCTCGTGATACCTCAGCACCGCGCCCGCACGCAGGAGCCCGCGGGCGGCGGCGTTCCCCGCCGCCAGTCCGCCGAGCGTGGCCGCGTGGTCCGCGGCGGCGCGGGCGAGCGTGGGCGGGTCCGCGCCCAGGGCGAGGGTCCGCGCCGGGGTGGACACCGCGGCGCCGGGGCGCAGTTCCACGGCCGTGTTCCGCGCCAGCATCACCCCGGGCTCCAGCGGTGACATCCCCGGCGGCGGCGACGCGGCGACATCCGCCACCGTTCCGCCTTCCGGGAAAATGCCGTAGCGCGGAACGGTAATCGACGGATCGCGCAGGATCTGCCGCACCGGCACGCGTGGATTGGCGGAGGCGAGTGCCGCCCAGGTGACCCCGTACGCCGCCGCGGCCTCGCCCAGCGTGCCGCCTGCGGAGGCGTCGGGATGGACGGACTCCACCCGCGCAAAGGTGCCCAGCGCCACCCACGCCCCCGCCGCGAACGCCCGCAGCGCCGCGAGCTCCACCGGCAGCGGCACGGCGATGCCGTCCGCCGTCTCCAGCGTCGTCCGCAGATCGGCGCGCACGTCCGCCTGCGCCAGCTGGTGGTGCACGGCCTGCCACCGCCGCTGGTGCGCGGCCGCCGCCTCGCGGGCCGTGGCCGCGCCGGCGCCCGCGGCGGGGACGTACGCGCCCGGCTGCAGCGCGGCCTGCACCGTCACCCGCGCGGCGGGCGGCGCGTCGCCCGGCTCCACCGCGTAGTCCAGCGTGACGCCCGGCCAGCTTCCCACGCCGATCACCTCGTCCATGTAGCGGACGGGGACGCAGAGGTGGCCTGGCCCCGGGTCGGCGCCGCAATCCACCGTCCCCCCCTCCCCGCCGGCGGAGGCGTTGCCGAAGACGTCATGGAACCAGACGGTCACCGGCGCCGTCCCTCCGACGCCCGCGTACGGGTCGTCCGCGGCGGGGGGCAGGCCGGGCGCGTCCGGCGTGGCGCGGCCGGTGGCGAAGCGCGCCACGGGGATCGCGCGGTGGTAGTGCCAGCGATCCCCCGTGGGGACCGGGCCGCCGGTGACGCGGGCGTGCAGGTGGCGCTCCGCGCGGGACTCCGGCTCCTCGTGCTCGTCCTCCACCGACGCGGGACCCGCGGGGAGCCCCGGATCGCTCGGGTCGAACGCCGTGCTCCCGGGCGCCAGCCGCCATCCCAGCAGCGAGTAGGCGCGGCGGATGGCCCGCGTCTTTCCGTCCGCCTCGCCTACTCGCTGCTGGGATGGCGCCTGGCGCCCGGGAGCACCGCGTTCGACCCGAGCGATCCGGGGCTCCCCGCGGGTCCCGCGTCGGTGGAGGACGAGCACGAGGAGCCGGAGT
>DATABT010000773.1:0-5192 GCA_036259455.1 Longimicrobium sp.
GCCCCCCCCCTGCGTGTATGGAGGTGCATCAAAGGATCAGCCGGTAGAGCCGGCGAAGATCAGGGCCAGGCCCACGACGTACGCCAGGATCATCAGCCCGCTGCTGGGCTCCAGCAGCGAGAGACGGCCCCGGGCGCGGTAGACCACGGCCGCCAGCCCGATCGCCATCATCACGATGGCCACCAGCGCCGACAGCGCATGCACCGGCGCAACCGACGCCAGCAGCGCGCCCCCGCCGTCGGCCACGTCCAGCGGCAGCAGCAGCGCCATGTTGAACGCGTTGCTGCCGTACAGGTTGCCCACCGCCAGGTCGAACGCGCCCAGCCGCACCGCCGCGAGGGACGTCACCAGCTCCGGCAGCGACGTGCTGAACCCCACCAGCCACGTGCCCACGAAGCTGGCCTCCAGCCCCGTGATCTCGGCCAGCGCGCTGGCCGAGTGCGCAAAGAGCGGCCCGGCGAACAGGATGACCAGCGCCGCCCCCGCGAACATCAGCGACGCGCGGCGAAGCGAGGGCGCCCCATCGTGCGGTCCCGCCGGCTCGGGCGCGGCGGGACGGGGGGGCACGGTGGCGGCCGGATCGGCCGCGCCCATCTCCACCTCCGCCGTCGCCGCGCGCATCACCGTGGTCTGCTGGTACAGCAGCCGCGTGCCGCCCAGGTACAGAATGAACAGCACCAGCGGGCCGGGCCCCAGCCCCAGCAGCGCTGGTTCCGGCTGCACCAGCAGCGCCGCGGCGGCCACCGCCGTGGCCAGCACCGCCATCGCGATGAGCAGCGCGTTGTCCAGCGCCGCGCGCTTGAAGAGGTCCGCGCCGGGACCCAGGCTGACGATGCCCAGGATGAGCATGTTGGCCATGCTGCTGCCGAACAGGTCGCCCACCGCCAGGTCCGGCACGCCCATCCGTACCGCGGAAATGTCCGTTGTGAGCTCGGGAAGCGAGGTGGCCGCGGCCAGGAAGATGGAGCCGATCCACACGCCGCCCATCCGCGTTCGCGCGGCGATCACGTCGCCGTTTCGCGCGAGCACCGTCCCCGCGCCCACCACCAGCGCGGCGCTCAGCACAAAGCCCAGCAGCACGGGTGCCACGCGGTCCATGGGAGATCTCGGTCGATCGGGTGGAGTGGCCCGCGGGGGATGGGACGCGGGGGGACGGCGCGAATGCACGAGCGGCCGGGCCCACGCTACGGCTGCCCGGCCGCCTTCGCAAGGACAGCCAGGCTCGCTCCGCCTGTCCCGGCGCGTCTCCCCCCCCGGGAGGCGCGGCCAGGCGGCGGGCGCGGTCCCGGTCCAGCGGTGTGTCGGCGGCGAGATGGGGTGGCGGCCGACCCGGTTCGCGCGCGCGAGAGACTTACCGGCCAGGTGCTGGACTACGCGGAAGAGACGCCGGACAAGGCAGCGCTGCAGCGAGCGAGGAACGGCGGGCATGCACCCCGCCCTGCGCGTTGCTGATACGGTTTCCGCCATCAGAAGGGTTGCGCGCTCATCGCTTTCGCATAGCTTTCGGCAAAGTTCGCCTGCCGTGCTCCCGTGGTACGCTCCCGCCGCCTCGGCTCCACGCGAAGCGGATCGCGGCGCCGCCCGCCCCCCCGTATTCCAGAATAAAGATGCGTTTCCCCATCTCGGCGCTGCTGGCGCTCGCGTTTGCCACGCTCGCCGCCCTCGCGCCCGCCCGCGCCTCGGCACAGCAGGCCCGCTCCGTCTATTTTCGCGCCGTGATGGCGTTCCAGATCGACAGCATGGCCCAAAAAGCGGCGACGAAGATGCTGCCTGATGAAAACAACCCAGGTACGTTGAGGCGCACGTCGGTCAAGGACGAACCGTCGGTGAGAACCGTTGTAAATTTCGTTGCAAAGCCCTTTGATGCGGGAGCGGTCGCGCCGACCATCGAGGAACTCGAAGCGGCCTACGCTTACGTCCAGGACTGGACGTTCAGCAACAACCCCGGCGCTTCGGCACCCACCTTCTCGCTGGCGTCTCTCGTGGGGGGCGGCGCCATCCCGAGCGAAACCACCCTGATCCTGGGGCTGGCGGAGTTCATGGTGGAGCGGGCCCGCGACGAGCTGGTGCTCACCTTTCTGCTGGAGCTGCAGCAGAATTCCGCGCAGGACGTCTTCATCCGCAACGCGATGCCGTCGTCGTACAACGTGCTGCGGCAGGTGGACGCGCTCAGCGTGCAGTCTCTCCTCCCCGCATTTCGCGTAGCCGTGGCCGAAGACCTCTCCGGCCTTCCCCTGCGGCTGGGGGAGACGCGCGTGCTGAACGAGATGCACATCTGCGGAAACGCGGCCACGCTCATCCAGGCGACATCGCTCGTGTACACGCGGGTGCGCGACATCCGCGGCGGCACCGAGCCCATGCTCTCCCTCGCCACCCTGCGCGACCTGGACGAGCGGCGGATGCAGGACCCCCGGGTGCGGACGCCCTTCCGGCTGCTGGGGCTGGTGGCTACCGACTACCGCTTTTACCAGGACTCCCTGCAGCGCTTCGTGCAGAGCAGCCCCAAACGCAGGATCTACGCGGGCTTTCTCCTTCACGACCTGCTTCCCCAGGTGGTCGGCGACCAGCAGAGGACAGCGCTGATCAACATCATGGAAGAGCAGCAGGCGGAGATCGAGATGCTGGCGCAGGAGCTCCGGACGCTGCGGGACCTGACCTCGCAGGCCCGCACGCTCTCCCTGGACACCACGGCCGTGCGCGCCGTGGTGGGATCGGTGCTGAACGTGATGCGCACGGGTGAGCGCTTCGTGCCGCAGGAGTGGCGGATCTCCCTGCCGTCTTCGTCGTTCATCGACGATGCGCTGGAGATCCACGAGGCGCTGCGCCAGAAGAACTATCCGGTGGTGGTGGCCTGGCTGGGACAGGCCGCGTCCACCTACTTCAGCAGCGCGTCGCGCAATCCCAACACCCTGCGGTACCTCTCCTTCGCATCCACGCTGGCCAGCGCGCGCACGGAGGAAGACGTCACCCGCGCGCTGCGGACGATGAGCGCGCCCGTGGGCTCCTACCGCCTCAAGCGCCAGCAGCCGGAATCCACCCGCCGGGCCGTGACAATCTCCATCAATGGCTACGTGGGCGGCGGGGTCGGCGTGGAGCGGTCGGAAGCCACGGACGCGCAGGACGAAGGCCAGGGCGGGTACTTCGGCGCCGCGGTCCCGCTGGGCCTGGAGGTGAGCCGGGCCATGTGGGGCGGCTCCCTGGGCCTCTACATCCCGGTCGTGGACCTGGGAACGGTGACCAGCCAGCGGTTCCTGGGCGATGACGACACCGAGGGGAGCCCGGAGATCGGCTTCCGGCAGATCCTGGCGCCCGGGTTCTACCTGGTGTACGGACCGTGGAGCGACAAGCCCTTCTCCTTCGGCGTCGGCGTGCAGTCGGTCGGCGGGCTGCGCGAATCCACCGCGGACGAACGGGAACTGGACGTGTGGCGCGCCGGCCTCTTCGTCGGGATGGACATCATGCTCCTGCGCTTCTGACCCCGTCCTCACCACGGGCGAAGGATGCGTCCCCGCCCGCGACACCGACCGGATTGCGACGCATGCGCCGATCCTTCGCCCGTTCGATGACGGCCCTCGCCGCGGTTGCGTTCTGCCCATCGTCGGCGGCGGCGCAGCAGCCGGTGGTGGTCTTTGGCTCGGCGGTGTGGATGGACGAGCGCGGCAACCCGCAGCCCATCCGCCATGCCCAGGTGCAGGTGTGGAACGCGCGGACGGGGCAGCCGCTGGGCACGCCCGACACCACGGATTCGCTCGGCGCGTTCACGCTGCCCATTCCCGCGCCCGCTGATCCGGTGTTCGTGCGCGTTCATGCCCTCGCCCCGGACGTCCGCGTGCAGCGCCCCTCGGACAAGCGCGACCACTTCTACGACGGCGTGGCGCGCGCGCCCACAAACCTCGCCGCGCCCGACACGCTGCGGGTGCCGCGGGCGGCGGAGGCGAACGGCGCGTTCTCCATCCTGGACGCCATCACCCGTGGGGTCATGTATCTCGACTCACTTCCACCCAAGGCGCGCGGCCCCGTGGTCGTTCGCTATCCGGGCAAGAGGACCGGATACGACTGGTCGGATGGATCGATCCACATCGGGGCCACCGACCCGTGGGACTGGGATGTGGTGCTGCACGAGTATGGCCACGCCGTGGCGGGGCGCCTGGGCGTGGACCTGAATGTCGGCGGGGTGCACGAGCCGGGGAACAACCTGGCCAAGGACTCCGCAAAGCCCCTGTCGATGCTGAGCCTTGCGTGGGGTGAAGGGCTTGCGACGTTCTTCGCCGTGCGTGCACAGCGGGTGCTCGGGCTCTCGCGGCTGGGGCTTCCGCGCGTGGGCGACGCCCGGTACACGGATCCGGAGATCGGCGAAGCGGACTGGGCGCTGGACAGCCAGGACGTTCACAAGGCACTGGGGGAGGACAACGAGGTAGCCGTCTCGCGCATCCTGTACGACCTGGTAGACGAGGTGGATCCCGCCGCCGGCGACGCGGTGTCGATGGGCGACGGCACGCTGTGGAAGCGTCTGGAGGCGGGCCCGGCGTTCGCGCTCCCCGCCGCGTGGAACACGCTGACGCTGAAGAGCTCCGTCCTGGAGAAGGCCGCCGTCGGCGGGGTGTTCGGCGTGCACGGCGCGGCGGCGCGCCCCACCGCACCGGCGGACGGGCAGGCGCCGGGGGCCGCCGCGCCCGAGTTCCGCTGGGCCCATCCCACCGGCTACCCCCCGCACGACCGCTACGCGCTGGAGATCCTGCGCCAGGACGGCACCTCCGTCTGGTGCTCCGCCCACCAGCCGGGCGAGCCCGTCTTCCTCACGCCAACGAAGGAGGTGTGGCATACGGTTCTGGCCGCCGGGCTTCCCCTCGCCTGGGTCGTCCACTCCTGGCGCGCCGCCGCCCCCATGACCGTGTACACCAGTGGCGCGCGCATCCTCGGGCCCGCCGCCCCGCCGGTCCCGAGCCCGCCGCAGGGCCACGCCGGCAGCGACGATGCAGCGGCCCGTCCGCCCGCGGCACCGCCGGCCTCCGCCGCGACGGAAGGCGGGGGGCGTCGGGCGGGTGCTACGCCGTCTGCCGCTCCCGTTGCTCCGTCTTCGCCGCGGCCAGGCGGCGGGCGCGGTTGCGGTCCAGCTCCGCCTTGAGGCCGGCGTAGACGGACGGGTCGAAGGGGAGCATCACCTCGCGGAAGCGGTTCAGCGGGCGGCGCAC
>DATABT010000774.1:0-2219 GCA_036259455.1 Longimicrobium sp.
CCTGCCCCCCTCAAAAGAAGAGCCCGCCCGGTGGGGGAACCGGGCGGGCTCTTCTCGTCCAGCGTCCATCCGCGACGGATCAGCAGCGCGTCCGGTCGTAGATGATGGTGGTGATGGCGATGTCGCTGACCGCGGTGTTGAAGATGCCCGAGAACGCGCAGTGCGACGGCTTGAGGCGGTTGCCCCAGTAATCGCTGGCCACGCTGTCCTGGTACTGGATGATGGAGCTCTTCACGATGGCGATCACCGGCTTGCCCTTGGTCAGGCTGTCGCGCAGCACGCCGTACGCCAGCGTGTTGGTGGCCAGCGCGTCCTTCATGGCGTACGCCAGGTCGCTGTTGCTGGCCACGCTGCGGCGCGGCCACGCCTTTCCGCGGCTGTCCTGCACGACGACCGTGGCGGCGCCGTTATCCCACTTGTAGTCCCTGCGCAGGATGGTCGCCAGCGCCGTGCCGATGCGCGAGTCGTCGGTGATCACCCGCTGGACGTAGCCGTAGTTGCCCTTCTCCAGCGTGGGGACCTTGACGTACGTGGTGGAGCCGATGGTTCCGGCCATCGTGTAGTGCAGCGCCCACCAGGGCTGCCGGCTCACGTGCATCACGCAGCTGCCGATGGTGCCGGAAACCGCCGCCGGGGCGGTGCCCGCCGCGGTGGTGGTGCGGCTGCCCTCGGGGGCCGTGGCCTCGCTGTCGCAGGCCGCCAGCAGGGCGGGCGCGCCGACCGCCGCCGCCGCCATGACCGCGCCCTTGCCGAGAAACGCGCGGCGGTCCGGGTTCACCGGCGCCTCGGTGTTCTGCGGCGCTATTTCGTCGATGTTCTTTGTGGGCATCCGTCCACCTCGCGGTATCGGGGAGGGAATCCTCCCGTTTGCGGCGCGGAGAGAAGCCGCCGCGGCTGCAGTTCTGGTCACGGCGGGTGCTCGAGGCACCGGATGGCCGCGCCAGGGCTACGTGTGGATGTCCCGGGGAGGGAAGGGGATTCCCGGGAGCCGGTCAGAGGTCCCTGGACCGGAGCCCGTACGATAATCGGTCACCCCTGGATGTGCAAGAACTATTTCGCGCCGCTACTTCCACGATTTTATGCGCCGCCACGGCCCCAACGGATCGGATTGCGACGCTCCGTCGCGCATCTGAACGTGATGCACGAAGCCGGTGCTACGCACGGTCGTAGCACCCACACGGCCACGGCGTGAAACCCACACGGCATGTGCACGCACCGACCGCTCGCCACTGCTTCATAATCATCCGTTTACGACGGATGGAGATCGCGCGTTACGGCGTCTCCGGCTGGGGGGTGAGGTTGGGCGGCACGCGCGCGGCAATCAGCCGGTCAAATCCGTTCTCCTCCGCGATTTCCAGCGCGTAGTCCAGCGGCCGGTCCTTGCGGATCCAGGGAAACGGGAGGACGGGGATGGGCTCCAGCAGCTCGGTGAGCGCCTCCAGGTTGGTGCGCTCGGCGATGCCGTTGCGGTCCGGCCCCAGCGCGTTCAGGATCACGCCGCGCACGCGCAGCCCCGCGTCGTGCGCGGCGCGGACGGTGAGCATGGTGTGGTTCAGCGTGCCGCGCCGGTTACCGGCGACCACGACCAGGTCCAGCCCCCAGCCCACGAACAGCCCGTCGTAGGCCAGGTCGCGGGTCAGCGGCACCAGCAGCCCGCCGGCACCTTCCACCAGGATGGCGTCGCGACCCGCGGCGAGGGAGTGGAAGGCGGCGTCCAGCGCGCCCACGTCCACCACGCCGCCCGCCCGCGAGAGCGCCACCCACGGCGCCAGCGGCTCGGCCAGGAGGATGGGGCGAACGCGCTCCAGCGGGTCCTCCGCGCCGGCCGCGTCGCGCAGGCGCGCGGCGTCGCTGGCGGGGTCGTCGGCCTTCTTGCCCGTCTCCACCGGCTTCATGGCGGCCACGTTGAGCCCCCGCCGGCGCAGCATCGCCAGCAGCAGGGTGCTCAGGTACGTCTTGCCAACGCCGGTGTCCGTTCCGGTCACGCCGAGCCGGATCATATGCGTCTCCAGATGTGTTTCCGCCCGACCGGCCCCGGGGCGGCCCACTCCCCCGGCCGGGTTTCACGCTCGTTCCTCGCGACGGCGGTCGACCCCGCCCCCAACCCCCGGGGGGGTGCGTCGGATGTCTGGTATCCAGCACCATCCCTCCACCCAGCCCGGGCGAGGCCGGGGGCGGGTCCGGGCCGCGGAGCCCGCGGGGCCCTCACCCCCGACCCC
>DATABT010000775.1:0-2308 GCA_036259455.1 Longimicrobium sp.
GATCGCGGGCGATCGCCGGCCGATGGTGTCGGACTGCCAGGCGGCGTGCCTACGGATTGCGCGTGCCGGGGACGGCGGCGCCGTTCTGGTGCAGCGTGAGGCCCGTCGCGCGGCCGTCCTGCACCGTGAAGATCAGGCGCACCTGGTCGTCGAAGGCGGGGATGAACGCGTGCTCGCCCTGGTACCGCAGCCGGACGCGCCCTGCCCGGTGGCCTGCGCCATCAGCTGCCCCTGCTGCGCAAAGACGCGCAGCTCCATCGTCCGCCCGCCCATGCTGAGCGTGTACGTCCCCTCGTAGCGCGTCATTTCGACGTGCGGCAGCGACAGGTCGCGGATCGCCGCCCGCTCCTCGGCGGGCGTGGGCGCGCGGTCGCTCACGCGGCGGGCGGTGCGCTCCTGCCCGCCCAGGTCCACGTTCATCCCCGTCACCGCGCCGGACGCGTCGCGGGTGAACCGCACCCGCCACGGGGCGCGCTTGACGAAGAAGGTGGAGTCGGAATCCGCGTACATCCTGAAGCGCACGTTCCCCCCCACCCGCAGCGTCATCGTGCCGTCCTGCTCCAGGCGCACGAAGGCGGGGCGGCCGGGCCCCATCTCGTACTCGCCCGCATAGCGCGCCAGCACGTCGCGCGAGACCCGCACCTCGGGGAGGGACTGCGGCGCGCCGCGCATCATGAAGTCCATCGCGACGTCGTCTTCGAAGCCGCCGGTGTTGGTCAGCATCACCACGCCCGTCCGCCGCGCGGGATCGAAGGCGATCAGCGTGTTGAAGCCGCCCGTGCCGCCGCCGTGCGAGATGATCGTCCGCCCCTCGGCGTTGCGGACGGCCCAGTTGAGCCCGAAGGCCTGCCCGCTGCCGAAGGTGTGCTGCACCTGCTGCGCGGTGCGGATCGCGCGTCCCACCGCGTTGTCCGGCGGACTGAGCTGTGCGCGCAGGTAGAGGAGCATGTCGTCGATGCTGGAGCGCAGCCCGCCCGCGCCCGCGATGGCCTCGCTGGCGTCCCAGTACGGCGCCACCTCGCCCCCCGGCCCCCGCCCCTTCGCCAGCCACGCCGCGATCTCGCCCTCGCGCTCGTAGCCCGTCATCCGCATCCCCAGCGGCTCCAGAATCCGCTCGCGGATGAGCTCCTTGATGCTGGTGTTGGCCGCGCGGCCCAGCGCGATGCCCAGCAGCCCCACCCCCAGGTTGCTGTACTCGAACTCCGCCCCGATGTCGCGGCGCAGCTCGTGGCCGTTCAGAAAGTCGTAGACCACCTGCACGCTGTACTGCGCGTAGGGATTCCCCGAGTCGGCGGGGACGAAGTTGTTCGGCAGGCGCGGAAGGCCGGAGCGGTGCGTGGCCAGGTCCAGCAGCGTGATCTCGCGCCCGTTGCGGGTGGGCACGCGCACGCCCTCCGGCATGTACTTCTGCACCGGATCGTCCAGCTTTACCTCGCCGCGGGCCACCATGTCCGCCAGGATGGTGCCCGTGAACGTCTTGTTGATGGAGCCGATCTCGAACACCGTCCGCCGCCCCAGCGGCCGCGCCCCCTCGCCCGCCGATCCGGCCTGCAGGATACGCGTGGATCCGTCCGGCTCGATGATCCCGAGCACGATCCCCGGCGTGGCCCCGTCCTCCACCAGGTAGTCGAGCATCTGCTGCAGGTCCGCGTCCGACGGGAAGCTGGATGCGGTGCTGGCGGGTGCCGTTGCCGCCGTCTGCGCGGCGAGCGCTGGCGCGCAGGGCGTGATGAGCACGGCCGCCGCGAGTGCGGCGGAAAACAGTGTGGAAAGGCGTCGCATGGGGCGTCCTGTTGCGTGGTATACGATGTCGAGTGGTGTGCCCACGCCTACGGGCGGGCGCCGCTGCGGGTTTCAGCCCGACGTGAACCTGTGCAACGCCGTGCGACCCGGCCGAAATCACTTTCCAGCACGCATGGTCTCCGCCCGTCAGCCCCCGCGCCTCGGGATTTCCGGCGGCGCGCCGAGCCGGACCCGGTGAAACTCGGGCGTACGGACGGCGTACTGCGCCTTGCCGCTTGCGTCGGCCGCTTCCGCACTCCACTCATATACCCAACGATCCTCTGGCCCCCGTGTGAGCGATGATGGACGAGCGTCGGTACGAAGAAGAAGAAATCGCCGAGATCTTTGAGGCCGCCGCGAGCCCGCGTGCGTCCGAGGGGCGCGCTCTCGCCCCCGCGAGCGGGCTCTCCCTGGCCGAGCTGCAGGCGATCGGCGGCGAGGTGGGGATCGCGCCCGAGCGCATTGCCGAGGCGGCCGCGGCGCTGGACGTGCGCGGCGGCGGCGCGCCCCGCCGCACGTACCTGGG
>DATABT010000776.1:0-3419 GCA_036259455.1 Longimicrobium sp.
GGGGCGGGGGGTGGGGGGGGGGGCGGTCCCCGCGGCGCCGGCCGCGGCCAGGCGCGACAGGTCCGTCGCGGCCAGCGGCTCCGGCCCCAGCCGCAGCGCCGGGCCGTCGGGATCGTCGATCAGGATCATCTCGTAATCCAGGGGGACCAGGTCCAGCTCGCCCTGGTCGAATTCGCGTCCGGGGGTATCGAGCCGCACCCCCGCGTCCATCTGCTCGAACGAGGGGCGGGAGAGCTTCTCGTCCTCCGTGAGGTCCAGGAAGTGGGCGGGGGCGAAGTACTCCAGTTTGACCCGCATGTCCTTGCGGAGCACGGTCTGCGCGCCGTAGGTGACGGAGGTCACGTCGAACGGCCCGTCGTCGTCCACCGGCGCGTTGCCGTAGCGGGTGATGGGGCGCCCCAGCGGCACCACCCGCTGGTCGAAGCCGATCTCCCCCAGCGGGTGCACCAGCAGCTCGTCGTCCCTGGGCTGCAGGCGCCGCAGGGTGACCAGCGACTCGCCGGCCGGCGGCAGCTGCGCGGCCCAGTTGCGCGCGTCGCCCAGCGCCGCGGCCAGCAGCTCCGCCACGTTCACGGAGGGCGGCGGGACCGGCGGCAGCGCGCGGCCGATCTTCACGTCGAAGCTCACGGTGCCGCTGATGAACAGCACCTCGAACTTCGCCTTGCCCCGGGCGTGCCAGGGGCGCGGGCCGCTGAGGGTGACGGTGACGGAGATGGCCGTCAGCGTCCGCGACCCGCGCTTGAGCGCCACCGAGCCGGCGATGTCGACGATGAAGCCGAAGGGGTCGAACTGCACCAGCGCGTCGAAGCCCAGCATCCCCTGGATGCTGAAGCCCATGGCCGCCGCGTACAGGTCCAGCCGCGCGCCGAACTGCACCGTGTTGGACGTCAGCGCCAGGTACGCCTCCAGCCGCAGCCGCGGGTTGTTCCCCGTGGCCAGGGCGATGGCCATCCGCCGCAGCGTCGGAAAGCCCGCCGGGGGCGAGAAGCGGGGGTTGAAGCCGCCGGCGGAGAGGGCGAAGGTGGGATTGCTCCCCCAGCGCGCCCGCATGGCCATGTCGCCGGTGAGCGCGAATCCGGCCACCTCCGAGTCGTACAGGGTGGCGTCGATGGAGGCCTCGCGGCGCTCGAAGTCGATCACCCCCAGCACGTCCATGTGGATGCGCACCAGCGGCGCCCGCTCGTCCGGCAGCACCAGCCGCAGCCGGCCCAGGGCGATCAGCCGCACGGGCGACGGCAGGTCCAGCACCAGCCCCAGGTCCACCGTCAGCAGCGTGGGCGTCCCCCATCCCAGCCGCGCCATGGGCCCCAGCACAAAGCGCCCCGGCGCCACGGGAAAGACGCGCGACAGGGTGCGGATGAGCGTCGGCGCGTTGGCGACGGGGTCCCTGGGGAACATCACCGAGTCCAGCACCCGGTCGCGCACCCCCGCCCGCAGCGCGTCGACCGCCGCCGTGCGGTGGGCGCCCAGCAGCCCGCCCACCGCGTTGAGCGTGAACCCGTAGCCCAGCTGGATGGGGGTGAACTCGGCGGAGATGAGGATCAGCAGCGAGAAGCCGGACGAGCCGTCGGGCATGCGCGTGGTGAGCAGGCCCACCGCCTTGAGGGCGATGCCCTGCAGCTCCAGCTGCACCACCCCCGCGTACTCGCCCTTCTCCGGGTCGGCGAAGAGGAACCCCCCGCCCTTGACGGGCCCCGCGTCCACCGCCAGTCCCACCCCGGAGGGAAAGCGCGGCTCCAGCGCCAGCGACGCCGGACCCAGGTTGCCGCCCGCGCGGGGAAAGCCGAGCGTGGCCTTCATGCCCAGCCGGTCGATGGTGGCGGTGAGGGGGCCGATGCGCACCGTGGCCGAGGCGGCCGCCTGCGCCTGCAGCGTGCCCGCCGGCCCGTCCGGCGTCTCCGTCTCCCCCGCCTTCAGGGCCAGGTACACGGAGTCCACGCGCAGCACGTCGCCCAGCGAGGCGCCGGCGGCCAGCGTGGCCTCCAGCCCCGCCCCGCCGTGGAAGTACGGCCCCCGCCGCTGCGACCAGCCGATCCCCAGGTCGAATTCCGCGCGCACCCCCTCCGGCGGCAGCACGGCGCCAAGGAAGCCGTCGCCGGACGGCGGCGCCACCACGAAGGCCGCGCGGCGCATCTCCACCTCCACCCCGGCGTCGCTCGCCTCGCCCAGCTGCGCCGTCCCCCGCACGATCAGCCCGCCAATCTCCAGCCGCGACCCGGCCGGCGCCGTGCGGAAGGCCAACCCCCCCGCCCCGGGCGCCTTCTCCAGCAGCAGCTCGACCGCGATGGACAGGTCCTCCGGCGCGTCCGGCAGCTCCACCCCGTCCGGCGTGACGGCAAAGCCCTGCAGGGCGCCGCGCACCCTCAACGTCGCGGTCCACCCCGCCGCCGGGTGGCTGAAGGCGAAGGCGCCAAAGGGGGAGGCGAGGAGCGCGGCTCCGCCCTCCGCCGCCGAGCGCAGGGAGAGGGCGAGCCCCGCGCCGGCGCCCGGCGCGATCGGGAATTGCGCCAGGAGCATGCGGTCCGCCACGCCGGGGTCGTCCGGCAGGGGGAGCCCGGGGTCGCGGGCGTAGCGCACGTTCACGCCCAGACGGGAGAGCAGCGGGGAGAGCGCGGGGAACAGCCGGTCCGCCGCCAGGCGCGCATCGTCCGCCGTGGCCAGCCCGGCCAGCCCGCCCTCGCCCAGGTACCAGCCGGCGAGCGTGCCGCCCGGGTCGCCCACCAGCTCGCCGATCGTTCCCAGCCGCAGCCGTGGCATCCCCGGGTCCCCGGTCCCGTCTTCGTCCTCGGGGACGCGGACGAGCGTGAGCAGCGCCGCCACGTCGTGCGCGAGGGGGACGTAGGCGCGCAGGAAGCGAACGACCAGCAGGGAGAACAGGTCCTCCAGCAGCTCCTCCGGCGAGCGCCCGCCCAGGTCGATCTCCCCGGCGGCCGTGGCCAGGGCCCGCAGCGCCTCCACGGCGTGCCCGCCCTCGATCAGCAGCTGCGCCAGCTGCTCGGGGGTGGGGTCGGAGAGGTCCATCTCCAGCACCGTCTCCGCCACCCCGGCCGCGGCCGTCAGGGCGTCGTCCAGCGCCTCGGAGGCGGCGGCCACGGAGTCCAGCCCCAGGGCAACCAGCAGCTCGCGCCGGTGCAGGGGCGAACGGGCGGCGGCGGTGACGGGCTCCAGCAGCCGCCCCAGCCAGAGCTGCAGCGCGACGGTCAGGTCCACCGGGCTCTCCATGCGCGGCCGCGCCGCGCCTCGGGTGCGGGAATCACGACGTGGCCCGGGGCCAGTCGAAGGTGGTGGCGCCGGCCAGGCCGGCCTGCAGCAGCCCGATGAAGGCGGCGGCGACGGCGTCCAGCGCCGCCGCCTGCGCCTGCACGGCCGCGGCGGCGTTCTCCAGCTTGGGGGGCGTGCGCACGGGCGGCGCCCCCACC
>DATABT010000777.1:0-2503 GCA_036259455.1 Longimicrobium sp.
GGGGAGGGCCGGGGACGGGGTCCGCGCGAAGCGCGACGCAGTAAAAGCCTCCGGTGCTCGGAATCCGGAAATCCCGCGCAGATCCACCCTGCCACCTCCCCTCTCCGCGAGGAACGAGCGGGGAGGGGCCGGGGGAGGGGCCCCACGTTGTGCGAACCCTGCATTCCGTCGTATGCTAGGCGGATCGGCACCCGCTCCCCGACGCAACGGAACGACCCGGCGGCAGATGGAAGAGGCGCACCTGCTCAGGCCCGTCCTGATCATCCTCGCGGCGGCGATCGCGGTGGGATCGCTGTTCCGCCGGGCGAAGGTCAGTCCCGTGCTGGGCTACCTCTTTGCCGGGGTGCTCATCGGCCCGCACGCGCTGGGGCTGGTGCGCGACGTGGAGGCGGTGGAGGCGCTGGCGGAGTTCGGCGTCGTCTTTCTTCTCTTCGCCATCGGCCTGGAGCTCTCCATCGGGCGGCTGCTGGCCATGCGCCGCCACGTCTTCGGCATGGGGACGCTGCAGGTGGCGCTCTCGGCCACCGCCATCACCGTCCTGGCGCGCGTGGCGGGGCTGGCGACGGCGGAGGCGCTGGTGCTGGGCGGGGCGATGGCGCTCTCGTCCACCGCCGTGGTGATGCGCACGCTGCAGGACGACGGCGCCGTGCACACCCGCGCCGGGCGGATGGCGCTCGCCGTCCTCCTGCTGCAGGACCTGGCCGTGGTGCCGCTGCTGACCATCGTTCCCCTGCTGGGAAGGGAGGGCGGCTCGCTGGTTCGCGAGCTGGGGATCGCGGCGGGCAAGGCGGCGCTGGCGCTGGCCATCATCATGGCCGCGGGACGCCTTCTGCTGCGCCCCGTGCTGCGGACGGTGGCGGCGGCGCGCACGCCGGAGCTGTTCACCGGCATCACCCTCTTCCTGGCGCTGGGGGTGAGCTGGGCAACGGCGCAGGCGGGGCTGTCGATGGCGCTGGGCGCGTTCCTGGCCGGGCTGCTGATCTCGGAGACGGAGTACCGCCACCAGGTGGAGGCCGACATCGCGCCCTTTCGCGGGCTGCTGCTGGCGCTCTTCTTCATGGCGATCGGGATGGGGATCGACGTGGGGGTGCTGGCGGACCGCTGGCACGTGGTGCTGGCCGGCGTTCTCGTCGTCCTGGCGGTGAAGGCGCTCGTGGTCACCATGCTGGCGCGCGCGTTCGGGCAGCCGTGGGGAACGGCGGTGTTCCTGGGATTCACGCTGGCGCAGGCGGGCGAATTCGGCTTCGTGCTCGTGACGCTGGCGATGACGGGCGGCGCGCTGTCGGGGGAGACGGGGGGACTGGCGCTGCTCGTGATCTCCATCTCCATCGCCGCCACGCCGTTGCTGATGCGCGCGGGCCACGCGGCGGCCCGGCGCGTCGGCCGTTCCGGCGACCCGGAGTCGGAGCTGCGCGGCGAAGCGCGGGACCTGCGCCGCCACGCGCTGGTGCTGGGCCTGGGCCGCGCGGGGCGGACCGTCGTGCAACTGCTGGAGGCCACGGGGCGCGAGTACCTGGCGCTGGACCGCGACCCGGAGGCGGTAGCCGAGGGGCGCGCGCGCGGCCTCTCCGTGTACTTTGGGGATGCGAGCCGTCCGGAGGTGCTGCGCTCGGCGGGGGTGGACCGCGCGTCCGCCGTGGTGGTGACGCTGGACGACGCCGAGTCCGCCGCGCGCGCGCTGCACGCGGTGCGCGCGGAGGACCACGACGTGCCCGTCATCGTGCGGGCGCGCGACACGGCGGCGCACGACCGGCTGCTGCAGGCCGGTGCGACGGCCGTCGTCCCGGAGCTGGTGGAGGGGAGCCTGCAGCTGGGCGGGCGCCTGCTTCTGGAGCTGGGCGAAGCGGAAGACGCGGTGGAGGCCGCACTGAACGAGATGCGCAAGGACAGCTACCGGCGGCTGGAGGACACGGGGCATGCGGCCGCCGCCGCGACAAGGGAGAGCGAATGAACGTACAGGAGCACGACCTGCCCGGGGTGGGAAAGAAGTTCGCCCTGACGACGAACGACAACGACCGGATGACCCTCATCATCCACAACACGGGGCACCGGGAGCTGTACTTCTTCGAGCGCGGAGAAGACTTTCCCAGCCACGCGCTGCGGCTGGAAGACGCGGAGGCCCGCAAGCTGGGGGCGCTGATGGGCGGCGCCTACTTTCAGCCCGCCGTGGCGGAGTCGATGGAGATGGTGCTGGGCCAGCTTTCCGTGGAGTGGCTGCCGCTCTCCGAAACGTCGCCGCTGGTGGACAAGACGCTGGCGAACACGCGGATGCGCGAGGTCACGGGCGCCAGCATCATCGCCATCCTGCGCGGCGGCGAGGCGCGACCCAACCCGCAGCCGGACGAGGTGCTGCGCGCGGGCGACACGCTGATGGTGGTGGGAAGCCGCGACCAGGTGCGGCGCGCTTCGGAGGCGGTGCGCGGGGGCGGCCCCCGGGACGGGTGAGCGATGCACGGCGGATTTCTGATGGGCGCGGGCGCCGTGCTGCTGGCGCTCGCGCTCG
>DATABT010000778.1:0-15507 GCA_036259455.1 Longimicrobium sp.
CGGGTGGAGCGACGAGGGGATCTTCAACTACGAAGGCGGCTGCTACGCCAAGGCCATCAACCTCTCCGCAGAGGGCGAGCCGGAGATCTACGCCACCACGCGGATGTTCGGCACCGTGCTGGAGAACTGCGTGCTGGACGAAGAGCGCCGGGTGGACTTCGCCGACCAGTCCATCACCGAGAACACGCGCGTCTCGTATCCCCTGCACTACATCCCCAACCACGTTCCCGAGGCGCGCGGCGGTCATCCCCGCAACGTCGTCTTCCTGACCGCGGACGCGTACGGCGTGCTGCCTCCCATCGCGCGCCTTACGCCCGAGCAGGCGATGTTCTATTTCCTCTCCGGCTACACGGCCAAGGTGGCGGGGACGGAGCGCGGGGTAAAGGAGCCGCAGCCCACCTTCAGCGCCTGCTTCGGCGCCGTTTTCATCCCCCTGCACCCCGGCGTGTACGCCGGGATGCTGGGCGAAAAGCTGCGCGAGCACGGCTCGCGCGTGTGGCTGGTGAACACCGGGTGGACGGGCGGCCCGTACGGCGAGGGAAGCCGGATGAAGCTGGCCTACACGCGCGCGATGGTGCGCGCCGCGCTGGCGGGGCAGCTGGACGACGTGGAGACGGCCACCGCGCCGTTCTTCGGCCTGCAGATCCCCACCAGCGTCCCCGGCGTGCCCGCCGAAGTCCTCAACCCGCGCGACACGTGGGCGGACGCGAACGCGTACGACGAGCAGGCCCGCAAGCTGGCGGGGCTGTTCGCCGAGAACTTCGGGCGCTTTGCCGACCGCGTGCCGGAGTCGGTGCGCAACGCCGGGCCCCGGCCGTCCTGAGCGTTCCGGTGGATGGATGCCGATGACGGGCCGGGGCGGATGTGCTCCGGCCCGCTTCCGTTCGCACGCGGTGCCGCGGTGGATTAGATTTGGACTCCGCCGCGGAGATCCAATCCGGGGGATGACGACGATGAGCGACCCGCAGCCGCCCACGCAGCAGATTCCGCCCTCGATCGAAAGGATCCTGCGGCGGTTCGCCACCCTTACGCCGGACATGACGCGGCAGGCGCTGGTGCAGTACGCCAACAAGCTGCCGCCGCTGCCGGAGCACCTCCAGGGCGTGGACCTGGAGCAGTACCGCGTGCACGAGTGCCAGACGCCCGTGGCCATCTTTCCCGAGGTGATCGACGGAAAGATGTACTACCACGCGGAGGTGCCGCGGGAGAGCGCCGCCATCCGCGCGCTGCTGGCGATGATCTTCGACGCGGTGAACGGCCAGCCGCCGGAGACGGTGCTGGCCATTCCGCCGGACTTCGTGCGGCAGGTGATGGGCAAGATCGGCCTTTCCGCGCGCGAGGCCGGCCTCACCGCCATGGTGGAGCGCCTGAAGCGCGCCGCCCGCGCCGCCGCCGCCGAGCGCGACGCGGTCTGAAGGATGGTCTCACGCGGAGCCAGCGGAGCAGGCGGAGTCGTTCCGCGGCAGGGCGATGTTTCTTCGGCTGTCTGCTGATCGCCGCGTTGAAGAGAAGAGAGATGGAGATCGGCTCGAGCGAGCTCCGTTATCTCCGTTGACTCCGTGTGAGACAACAGCAGTAGAAGCTCGTCCCTCGCGCGGCGCGTGCGGACCCGCCCCTTGCGCGTGCAGGGCGGGGTGCTTCTTTTACCGGCCCGGCAAAAGGGGCAGACCCGCTGCCGCGCGTGTAGAACTCAGGAGATCGATTCGTGAAGGCTGACGTGTTTGGGCGGCGCGTGCGCGGCGCCGCGTGGCTGCTTCCCGCGGCGGCGCTGCTGGCCGGGTGCGAGCCCGGCGCGGAGGGCGGATTCGACCGCGTGGCGTACCGGCAGGACCCCGAGGTGCCTCGCGCCGCCCACCCCGATCCGCCGCCCGTGACCCCCGGCACCACCGTGGGCGCCGCGGCGCCGCGCATCGTGGCCACCAACCTGCCGCAGGGCGTGACCCAGGCCATGGTGGACGAGGGGCAGGACCAGTTCGGCACCGTGTGCGCCAGCTGCCACGGCCAGGGCGGCGTGGGCAGCCCCGCCGGCCCCGCGCTGAACGACGCGCAGTGGCTGAACATCTCGGGGCAGTACCCCGAGATCATCACCATCATCAACACCGGCGTAACCAGCCCCAGGCAGTTCCCGGGGGTGATGCCGCCCAGGGGCGGCGGCAGCTTCGACGACCAGCAGGTGGCCGCCATCGCCGCCTACGTGTACGCGCTGAGCCATCAGGGGGGCGCATGAGCCACAGGGACCCGGCCGACGACACCTTCGGCACGGTGCAGGGCCGCTACGACAAGTGGAGCCAGGCCAACCCGCGCCGCCGCGGGCCGTCGGCGCTCAAGATCCCGGAGATGAGCGACAGCGCCGAGAAGATGATGGGGATGGCGGCGGGCTTCGGCGCCGGCGTGCTGCTCCTGCTGCTGGCCGTGGTGGCCGGCACGGCCGCCGCGTCGTGGGCGCGCGTGGACCGCAGCGGCGCGGCCGTCGCCTACTCCGTCACCACCTTCTTTCTGGTCCTGGCGGGGGTGGGCGCACTGGCCGCCACGTACAACCACGTCTTCCGCGTCATTCCGGGAGACGCGCCGGAACATCACTGATTGTCTGATAAGGTCTGGCCCGGCCCGCGACAGGGCCGGATACGGGCGGGGAAGGCACGGGGGAGTCATTTCTGCTTCCCCGGTGGCCGCTTTCACGCGATCGATGGCAGGACCGGATAGGAGCGCGCTCAAAAGGTTGACAGCGAGCCCTCTGCAACGTATTGTGTGTCACATTCCCGTGCGTCTGCACAAACAGAGACATACGTTTCCTGCTCCTTTTCCCCCGATTGGAGGCCCCATGTCCCGTGTACGTCTGGGCTGCGCCCTGGCTTTCTGCGGTATCCTGATCACCACCGGCGGGTGCGGCAGCTCCGCGACGGCCCCCGAGGCGGCCAGCTACGAGTTCGGCGCCAACCGCTTCACCAACCCGACCGACCGGGACGGCGTGGCGCCCGCGGAGCCCACCACGACGCCCGCCCCCGATGGTGACGAGGTGTACACCACCAGCAGCGGCTTCATCACCGGCGGCGGCCGCGCCGACAACTGAGGGCGGTCCAACGGCTCTCAGAAGGGGCGGCGTGAGCCGCCCCTTCTTTTCGCACTCCCCTCACGCAGCATCCGTTGACGGCAGACATCCCTGCCTTGCTGACCCGCGCTACTGAGCTGGAACGTCGTGGAGAGTGGCAGGAGGCGCTCGCCACCCTGCACGCCGTGTATGCCGCGTCGCTCGAGGCGCGCGACGCTCCAGTGCTGCTGGAGGCCGTGGTGCGGCTGGGCCATTGCCATCGCCTCGCGGGCCGGCGCGACCTGGCTACCGACATGCTGGAGCTGGCGCGGACGCTGGGCCGGCTACATGCACGTCCTGACATCGAAGGGCGCGCCGTGAACGGGCTGGGCGTGATGATGCTGGATGGGGGAGATTTTTCCGCGGCCGAGGCGCTGTGCCGCGAGGGAAACGACCTGGGCAGACGTGCCGGTGACGACGTGCTCATAGGCGAGACGGAGCAGAAC
Source organism: Longimicrobium sp. (assembly GCA_036259455.1). Taxonomy (GTDB): domain Bacteria; phylum Gemmatimonadota; class Gemmatimonadetes; order Longimicrobiales; family Longimicrobiaceae; genus Longimicrobium. The sequence goes on from DATABT010000778.1 coordinate 3,535, forward strand.
CTCGGCATCCTGGGCAACATTCGCGGTGACCTGGACGAGGCCCGGGTGCGCTACGAGACGGCGCTGCTGCACCTGGAGCGCGCCGGGAGCGTGCGCGGGCGCATCTCGTCGCTCAACAACTTAGGGCTGCTGCACCTGTACCAGGGACAGCTGGACGCGGCGGACGAGCACTTCGCGCGGGCGCTGGCCATCTGCGAAGAGGTGGGCGACGTCGTACGGGCGGGGATGGTGCAGATGAACCGGACGGAACTCTTCGTGGCGCGCGGTGAACTGGACCGCGCCCGCGAGTCGTGCGACGAGGGATTCGAGATCTTCAGCCGGCTTCACGACGAGCAGCGGCAGGCCGAGGCGCTCAAGTTCTACGGGATGATCTACCGCGAGAGCGGAAAGCTGCACCTCGCGGAGATTCACCTGCAGCGCGCCATCGGCCTCACCTGCCCCGCCTTTCCGCTGCAGGAAGCGCAGGCGCAGCGCGAGATGGCGCGAGTGCTGCGCCAGCAGGGGCGCAACCGGCAGGCGCTGGAGGCGCTCAACCGCTCGCACGCGCTGTTCACCAGCCTGCAGGCGCGCCCCGACCTGGCCGACATCGACCAGCGGGTGGCGGAGCTGGAGGTGGACTTCCTCTCCCTGGTCCGCTTCTGGGGCGAGTCGATCGAAGCCAAGGACCGCTACACCCTGGGCCACTGCGCGCGGGTGGCGGACTACGCCTGCCGCATCGCCGAGCGGGCGGGGCTCACGGAGCGGGACCTGGTGTGGTTCCGGATGGGCGCCTTTCTCCACGACGTGGGAAAGACGGAGGTGCCCGAGGAGATCCTGAACAAGCCGGGGAAGCTTACGGACGAGGAGCGCGCCATCATGGAGCGCCACACGGTGATCGGCGACGAGATGCTGGCCCCGGTGGAGTTTCCCTGGGACATCCGCCCCATGGTGCGCAGCCACCACGAGCGCTGGGACGGGCGGGGGTACCCCGACGGCCTGGCGGGCGAGGACATCCCCCGCTCCGCGCGCATCATGCGCATCGCCGACGTGTTCGACGCGCTCACCACCGCCCGCAGCTACCGGCGTCCCCTCACGCCGGACGAGGCGCTGGCCATCATGCAGGACGACGCGGGGTCGTTCGACCCCGAGCTCTTCGAGATCTTTCTGGACCTCTTTCCCGAGTTCGCGCCGACGGCGGTGGAAGCGGCTTTCGCCGGCTCCGAATAGCGCTCATCTGCCGCCACGGCGGAAACATTTACGCGGTAGCCGCGGTTTCCGCTTCCACTTGCAGGCCACGGACGCGCAGCAGGCGCTCCACTGCTTCCCCGATCTTTACGTTGGGCGTGGACGCGCCCGCGGTCAGGCCCACGACGATGGGGCCGGGCGGGAGCCAGTCCTCCGCCTCCACCTCCGGCGCGTCCAGCGGCGTGCCGGCGGGCTTGAAGCGGATGGTGCCGCGCCCCGGATCGAGGCACGACGCGTCGGCCACGTGGTAGGTGACGGCGTGGCGGGCGCAGAGCACGGCCAGGTGGTTGGTGTTGGACGAGTTGTATCCCCCGATCACCACCATCACGTCGGGCGCGCCTTCCGGCCCCGCGACCAGCTTCTCCACCGCGTCCTGCCGCTCCTGCGTGGCGGAGCAGATGGTATCGAACGAGCGGAAGTGTGCCGCCAGGTCGAACCCCGGCTCCCCGCCGTGGCGCCGCTCCAGCGACTTCCCCACCTCCGCCGCGATCGCCAGCGACTCCCCCGACAGCATGGTCGTCTGGTTGGCGACGCCGATCCTGGCCAGGTGCAGGTCGGGATCGAAGCCGGCGGACATCTTCTCCGCGAAGTGCGCCAGGAACGCCTCGCGCGTCATCGCCCCCGGCCTGCGCTCCAGGTAGTCCATCACCCGCCGCGCGTCGTCCATGTCGCGGACGATGAGGAAGCGCCCCTCGGGGTACTTGAGCGCCTGGCTGGCGGTGGCGCGCGTTTCCTCGTGGTAGTGCTTGCCGTGGATGAGGGCCGTGTACCCGTCGCGCGCGTACTGCTCCACCCGCTTCCACACGTTCAGCACGCTGCCGCAGGTGGTGTCGACCAGGATGCAGCCGATGGCCTGCAGCCGGCGGAAGTCGTCCACCGTGGCGCCGAAGGCGGGGAGGATGACCACGTCCTCGGGCTCGATGCCGCCGAAATCGAACACGCCGTGCGGGTCCGGCTGCAGAAATACGACACCCATGTCCGTGAGGCGCCGGTTGACGTGCGGGTTGTGGATGATCTCGCCGAGGAGAAAGATGCGGCGCCCAGGGAACTGGGTGCGCGTCTCGTAGGCGTACTCCACGGCGCGGTCCACGCCGTAGCAGAAGCCGAACTCCTCGGCCAGGCGCACGGTGACGCGCTGGTCGCCCTCGCCCCAGCTGTCCTGGTGGCCGTTGGCGCGAATGCGCTCCACGAGCGCGCTGTGGTATTCGGAACGGATCAGCGGCTCGATCTGCTTGCGCAAACCGAAGCCGCGCCGGAAGTAGGTCTGTTCCATCAGTCGCTGCTGCCTCAGGGGGCCGGGCGCGGGCGCGTCCGGGACGCAGAAAGCTAACCGTGCGCATCCCCGCGCGAAACCGTTGGCCGTGCTCGATTTGGCTGACTCCTCATACGCCGCCGGGGGAAAGCGGTTTCACGGGGAGGGCGCAGAGGAAAAGAGCGAGGACGGAGGGGACGGACCGAGGTTCCTCCGCGTCCTCGTCTTTTCAGTCCGCCTCGCCCGCACGAAATTGCGGTGGAGGACGCGGCGCGCAGGCAGCGTACGGGGAATGCTTCTTGCCCGCCCCGCGCCCGTAACCTCGCGTACTTTCGTACCTTCGTACTCCCGTACTCCGTACCGATGAAGCTCAAGCCCGGCAGGGGAAAGGCGCTCGGCGGCGCGCCGCGCGCCGGCAGGTGGACCAAGCACGCCGAAGACACGCGCGTGGGCGGCCGCCACCGCGGTTCCCTCATCGCGCTGGGCGTGCTGGCGCTGCTGGTGCTGGGCGGGATCGGCGGATACCTGGCGTGGAGCAACGCGCAGCTGGAGGCCGGCCTGCTGCGCCAGCAGAAGGAGATGCGCCGCCGGCCGGACTTTGTGCCCCTGGCGCAGCTTCCGCCGTACGCGCGGGACGCGTTCGCGGCGGTGGTGGACACGACCTCCGCCGCGCGCCGCAGCCTTCGCCGGGGAATGCCGCTTCCCTCCGCCAGCCGCGACCTGGTGCGCCAGGTGCACCTGCTGGGCGGCGGGCTGGGCGACCAGGCGCGGGAGATGGCGATGGCGCCGCTGCTGGAGGCGCACACTTCGTCCGCCGGGCTGCTGGAGCTGTACGTGAACCGCGTGGCGATGGGAAGGACGGAGAACTGGGCCATCTACGGCGTGCAGCAGGCGGCCCAGGAGTACTTCGGCAAGGACGCCCGCCGGCTGACGCTGAGCGAGGCGGCCACGCTCGCGGGGATTCTGCTGCCGCCCCGGCTGGCGGACCCCGAGGCCCGCCCGGGCGCGGCGGGCCCGCGGCGGAACGAGGTGCTGCGGATGCTGCGCGACGCGGGCAGGATCGACGAGGCGGCGTACCGGCAGGCGGTGGCGGAGCCGCTGGCCTTTCAGCCCGGCGTGGACTACGCGCCCATGACGCGGCCGGTGGACTGGCAGGCGGAGCCGCAGGTCATCCGGCTCCCGGAGGCGCTGCGCCCGCGGGCGGACTCGGCGGCAGCGAGTCCCGCGGGGAGTCGGGGCGGAGCATAGCCGGGAGCGGCGCCTCGGCGCGGGAGAGGTGGATCTCCACCAGCCGCCAGTCGCCCTCGCGCTCGTTGAACACGCCGGAGACGCGCAGCCGCTGCGGCTCCCCGCCCGCGCCGACGACGGGGAGCACCTCCACGTGGGTGGCGAACCACGCCATCCCGCGCCCGTCCGCCTCTACCCGCAGGTCCGGCGTGCGGCCCACGGCGCCCTGCGGAAGCTGCAGGTCGGCGATGGCGGCGGCGAGGCCCAGCGGGCCAAAGCGCGGCCGCCCGTCGTTGGCGCCCGTTCCCATCACGTGCGCCTCGGGGGCGGGGAGCACCACCTGCACCGCCTCGGTCTCGCTGCCGCGGGCCAGCGCCTCGGTAAACCGGGCCACCCGCGCCGCGATCTCGTTCTCGTCGTCGCGGCGCTCCACCTGGGCGGGGTTGCGCGGGTTCAGGTACTCGTCCGGCGTGCGCTCCACGCGGCAGGCGCTCAGCGCCAGCAGGGCGGCGGCCAGGGCGGGAACTCGGTGCACGTGCTTCCTTTTGCGTCGGGCGGTGGCGGCCAGCGGCGAACCGACAAGATGCGGAGCGGGTAATACCTGTCAAGCTCCGGGCCGGAAGCACGCCGCACCGAAAAATCAAGCCGCTTGACGCGAGGGCCGGTCGTCGTCATCCTCCATCGGACTTTCCTCGAAAAACAGACGCGTTCGCGAGTATTCTGGATGATCTGGTTCGGCAAGCCGTTCAACGAGGTCCTGTTCACGCCCCCTGCCGGGGTGAACCCCGTGGGGGACGAGAACACCCGCATGGAGCACGCGCTCCGGTGGGTGGCCGCCCGCGACCCGCACCTGGAGGGCGCCGCCCTGGTGGACGCGCTCGCCGCCACCGGCTGGGTGGACCGGTCCACGGCCGCGCGGCTGCTGCCGTGCTTTCGGCACTTCGACCCCGACCGCTATTTCGCCGAGGCGCTGCGCGGCCTCTCGTTCCGCGGTCCCACCGCCGCGGGGGAGTTTCGCCAGCGCATCGGGCGGGTGATGGAGGACCTGACGGGGAACGCGGCGCTCGGCACCGTGGCGGCCGAGGAGTGCGTGCGCTTTGGCGCGGGGGAGCGGCAGGGCGTGGTGCTCGCCTATCCGCAGGTGCAGTTCACACTGGGCGGCGAGGCGGCCAGGGCCGTGGCCGCCGCGGCGGAGGAGATGCCGGACGCGCTGGTGGTCGTCGCGCGCAACTTTCAGGAGGGCACGGCGGGGCAGCTCGCCAGCATGCTGCAGGGGCGCGAGGTCCCCGGCACGCTGGTGACGGTGAACCTGCTTCTCGGCATCCGCGCCACCACGCTGCGCTACCAGCCGGGCGCGGAGCGGGTGATCGAGCTGCTGGGTCGCGGCCGCCCCCTCCGCTCGCGCGACGTCGCGGTCCTGGGCGAGCGCTGAGCCGCGGTTCCGGCGGATGAAGGAGGGCGCAACGGCGTGGGCCGGTGCGCCCTTCCCGCTTTCTCGCGGGGCAGCCCTTTACGGATGGGGCCTCTCCTCACACGGAGTCCGCAAGGGTCACGGAGTCTGCTCGTGCCGTTTGCCGCGACCCTGCGGCCAGGGCGCGGTTGATGGAGGTCTGCCATTCTTCCATCCAGCCGCCGAACCCGTCCGCCATCTCCGCGACGGCGTCGTTGCCCGCGGGGGTGAGGGCGGTGAAGGCGTAGGAGACGTGGGCCAGCGATCCGCCATCCTCCGAACGGCGCAGGCGGACGTCCACGATCACGGCGTGCAAGCCGGGCGTGACGCGCGAGTAGGCGGCGCGGCGGGGTGGATCGTGCGCGATCGTCGTCCAGATCGTCTCGCGGCCGACGGCGCGGGTGATGAAGACGGAGCCCTCGCACGCGGCGCCATCCGCCGGATGCAGGAACTCGGGTTCCCATCCCTGCGCCCACGCCCGCTCGCCCAGCGGCGTGAACATGTCGAACGCGCGCTCCGGCGGCGCGATCAGCCGGATGGTGGCGTTCCGGGTCACGTGCGCGGCGGCGAAGTCCATCATCCTCCCTCCTTGCGTGGTCGAGGCGCGAAAGCGGCGGGATCGGCGGGGAGTCAGTACTCCGTGAACTCCGTTGACTCCGTGCGAGGCCCAATCTTTTCCGGAGCGCGCGCCGATGCCAGAGGGCGGCAGGCGCGCGGGGTGGTCCGGGGCTTGCGCCGCCGCGTACGTTTGAAATCGGCGAGCGGAGCGACCACATGGCGGAACAGACCGGCTGGGACATGACGGAGCGAGAGCTGCGGGCGGAACACGCGCTGAACGCGTACCGGGAGCGGCGCCGGCTGCGGCGCGGGGACGACACCTGGTTCGGCGACGGCGAAGGGCTGCTGGAGATGGCGGAGCAGGGGCTGGACGCCGACGCCCTCAGCCGCCGGCGCCTGGACGTGATCCAGGAGGCCGTGGACGCGGGGATGGGCGACGAGCTGGCCGAGATGCTGTACGACGTGGCGCGCGAAGAGGGGCTGGACCCCGTGCTTGCCTTCGAGCTGGTGCGCTGCGGGATGGGCGTGCTGCCGCCGCGCGAAGGGGTGGAGAACGCGCCGGAGTTCCCGACCGCCGACAAGTACCGTCCCGAGTGGCTGGAGCCGGCCGTGGACCCCGACACCCTGCTGCGCGAGCGCACGCTGCGCATCAGCTTCCGGCGGCTTCGCGGCCTGCTGGAGCAGTACACGGGCAACGCGGCCGAGGCGTTCCGCGCCTTTGCCCGCGAGCCCGACGTGGGGCCGGTGGGCTACTGAGCCCGCCGGCCCTCCATCATCCCTTCCGGTTCCGTTAGACGATGACCGACCAGGACGAAGCCACCCTCGCGCCCGGCGCCTTCACCGCGCTGGGGCTGGATCCGCAGATCGTTGCCGCGCTCGAGGCGCTGGGCTACGAAGAACCCACCCCCATCCAGGAGCGCGCCATTCCCCTCCTGCTGGGCGGCCGCGACGTGATCGGCCGCGCGGCCACGGGGACGGGAAAGACCGCCGCGTTCGCGCTGCCCCTGGTGCAGCGCATCGACACCTCCACGCACCGCGTGCAGGCGCTGGTGATGGCGCCCACCCGCGAGCTGGCCGTGCAGGTGGCCGAGGCCACGCACAAGTACGGGCAGCGCCGCGCGGTGCGCGTGCTGGCGGTCTACGGCGGGCAGGACATCGGCCGCCAGCTGCGCGAGCTGCGGCGCGGCGTCCACGTCATCGTCGGCACGCCGGGGCGGCTGCTGGACCACATCCGCCGCGGCTCGCTGGACCTCTCCGGCACCGGGTACGTGGTGCTGGACGAGGCGGACGAGATGCTGGACATGGGGTTCATCGAGGACATCGAGGCCATCCTCGAGGCGCTGCCGGAGGAGCGGCAGACGGCGCTCTTCTCCGCCACCTTTCCGCCCCGCATCCAGGAGCTGGCGCGGCGGGCGCTCAGGGAGCCGGAGCGCGTCGTCGTCACGCCCGAAAAGCTGGACACGCCGCTCGTGCGCCAGGTGGCCTACCTGGTGAACCGGGCGCACAAGCTGGAGGCGCTGGCCCGCATTCTGGACGTGGAGGCGCCCACGTCCGCCATCGTCTTCTGCCGCACGCGCACCGAGGTGGACGAGCTCACCGAGGCGCTGGCGGTGCGCGGCCACCACCCCGAGGCGCTGCACGGCGGCCTGGCGCAGGCGCAGCGCGACCGCGTGATGGGCAAGTTCCGCCAGGGTACGGCCGACATCCTGATCGCCACGGACGTGGCCGCGCGCGGGCTGGACGTGGAGCACGTGAGCCACGTGATCAACTACGACATCCCGCAGACGCCGGAGGTCTACGTCCACCGCATCGGGCGCACGGGGCGGGCGGGGCGCGAGGGGACGGCGGTCACGCTGGTGGTGCCGCGCGAGAAGTTCCTGCTGCGCGCCATCGAGCGGACCACGGGGCAGCCCATCGAGCACGCGAAGGTGCCGCGTCCCGCGGACGTGCGGGCCCGCCGGCGCGAGCGGCTGCGCGACGCGATCCGCGCCGTGCTCACGGCGGGGGACGACCTTGACCCGTTCCGCGAGGTCATCCGCTCGCTGGCGGAGGAGTTCGATCCGCTGGACGTGGCCGCGGCGGCCGCGCGGGTGGCGGCGGTGACGCGCGGCACGGAGGAGATGCAGGACGACACGGAGATCCCCGACATCGACCCGCGCGAGCGCGAGTACGGCGCTGCGCGCGAGCCGCGCCGCGGGGAGGGCGGACGGTCGGCGGCGCGGGGCGGCGGATCGCGTCGCGGGCCGGCGGCGGGAAAGGCGACGCTGTACATCGGCATCGGGCGTCGGCGCGGGGTGCGGCCGGCGGACATCGTGGGCGCCATCGCGGGCGAGGCCAACGTCCCCGGCGACCGCATCGGCGCCATCGAGATCACCGACCAGTTCACGCTGGTGGACGTGGATGAAGGCGACGCCGACCGCATCGTCTCGGTGCTGAGCGGCGCCAGCATCCGCGGCCGGCAGGTGCCCGTGCGCCGCTCGCGCGAGGACCGCGGCGACGGCGGATACCAGGGCGGCGGTGGATACCGTGGCGGCGGCGACCGTGGAGGCTATCGCGGCGGCCGCGACGGCGGAGGCGGGCGCCCGTACCGCAAGCCCTACCGCCGCGACGACGACTGACAGGAATCTCGCACGGAGAAACAGAGCGGCGGAGGGGGGCGAAAGAGGCCTTCCTCTGTTGCTCCGTTTCTCCGTGTGAGATTGCTGTTCTTTACGCCGTCACGGGCTCCAGAAAGGGCGGGGGATGGTCGGCGGGGATGATGCCGGCCCGCGCGGCGCGGTCGAACAGCTCGCGGATGGCGCGCTCGCCCTCGTCGCCCACGTCCACCGAGTGCTGGTTCACGTACAGGCCGATGTGCTGCGCCGCGATCGCGTCGTCCATCTCCTGCGCGTGGGCGCGGACGTATTCGCGGGATGCATCCGGGTGCGCGAAGGCGTGCTCCACCGAGCGGCGGATGGCGTCGTCCACGCGGCGGATGGTTTTTTCGCCCAGCGCGCGGCGCGCCATGATGCCGCCGAGCGGAATCGGCAGCCCCGTCGTCTCCTCCCACCACGCGCCCAGATCCACCACCTTCGTGAGCCCGTGCCGCGGATAGGTGAAGCGCGATTCGTGGATGATGAGCCCCGCGTCCACGTCCCCGCGCTCCACGGCGGGCATGATCTCGCTGTAGACCAGCTCGATCCCCGGCGCGGCGCCGGGGGCGTACAGGCGCAGCAGCAGGTTGGCCGTTGTGTTGCGGCCGGGGATGGCGATGCGCCTGCCCGCAAGCGCATCCCGCGAGAACGGCTCGCGCGCCACGATCAGCGGCCCGCACCCGCGCCCCAGCGCGCCGCCGCTGCGCAGGAGCACGTAGTCCCGCAGCAGCCCCGGCGCGGCGCCGTACGAGATCTTGGTGACGTCCAGCGCGCCTTCCGCGGCCAGGCGGTTGAGCGTCTCCACGTCCTCCAGCCGCTCGGTGAACCTCACCCCCTCCGCCGGCACGATGCCGTGCACCAGTGCGTGGAAGATGAAGGTGTCGTTGGGGCACGGCGAATAGCCGAGCGTCAGCTCCGTCGGTTGCATGTCACTTCAGGTGTCGAATGTCGTCCCTTGCGTCGGCTGGGCCCCCGCGCCCCGGGCCCCCTCCCCGCTCGTGCCTCGGGGAGAGGGGAGAACGTCGATCGTGCATGGCGGGGCTCGGGCAGCCACGTCCAACCCCCCGGGGTTTTGGGGAGGTCACGAGGTGGCGAGCGGGTGGGGGCGCTCCTCGGAGCCTGCCCAATCGGCGCACTCCCAGCCGCGCACCAGGACGCGCACCGCGTCCTGCGCGGTCTCCGCGGCGTCGCGGATTCGCCAGCGGGAAAGGTCGCGGTCTTCCACCAGGTTGCTGACGGCGCGCAGCTCCAGCAGCGGCACGCCGTAGATCGCGGCGACGTGGGCCAGCGCGGCGCCCTCCATTCCCTCGCAGAGGGCGCCGGGAAAGCGCTCCGCCATCACAGCGCCGAGCGCGGCGGTGCCGGAGCAGGCGGAGACGGTGACGAACGGGCCCGTCCGCACGTCGAATCCCGCGTCCGCCAGCGCCGCGCGCGCCCGCTCCACCCGCGCCGCATCCAGCGCGAACGCGTTGTACACCGCTCCCCCCTCCGCCGTCCACAGCGGGATGCCGATCCCCTCCGTGGAGATCCACCCCGCCGGAGTCTGCACCCCCTCGTCGCCGTAGACGGCTGTGGTGGCGAGGGCGACGGCACCGACGGAGAGGCCGGAGCCGGGGTACGCGCCGCCGATCCCGAACCCGATCACGCCGCGCACCGGCCGCGTTTCCAGCAGCGCCGTGAGCGCGTGCGCGGCGTTGGTCTTGCCCATTCCGCCGGGGAGCAGGATGACCTCCGCGCCGTCCAGCCGCCCCGTCCACGCCGGCTTGCGGCCGACCCGCGCCTCTCCCGCATCCGCCAGCGCGGCGCGCAGCCGCTCGCACTCGAACGGCACCGAGCAGACGAGCGCGATGGGGGCGGCGGGCGGGTCGGATGGCATGGATCAGACGGTGCGGGGTTGCGCATCGCGCGGCGGCCCGGAATTTACGTGCGGTGCCCGCCGCGGCAAACCGATGATGCGCGCCGGCCCGATCCACCCGTGTACCTCATCGACCCCGATGCGACGTCTCGCCGTCCTGTTCCTTCTCGCGCTCGTCGCCGCCTGCGGAGGCGGCCGCCCGCAGCCTCCGGTGACGGTGGCGCCCATCGAACTGCCGCCGCCGCCCGATCTGGACTCGCTGCCGCCCGCGCCGCCGCCCATCACCGCCAACCAGAGCGTGTGGACGCGCGACGCGGGCACCTTTCTGCGCGGCGAGACCAGCGGCGTGCGGCTGCCGTACATCTTCATGCGGCTGGAGGTGCTGCGGGCGGACACCACGGAGCTGTACGTGCGCTGCGTCCACTGCCCCGGCACGCCGGAGGGATGGGTGCCGCGCGAGGCGGTGGTGCACTGGATTCGGCCGCCGTGGGACGTGCGCAAGATGGACCTGGCGGACTTCGTCCTGGCCGTGCGCGACGCGGCCGCGCGGCAGGACGTGCCGACGCTGCGGCGGGCGATGTCGCGCGAGTTCGTCCACACGCTGGGGCCGCTGGAGATGGGGCTGCTGGAGACCTTCGCCGCGTGGGAGCGCGAGGGGTATCGCACGCTGGACCGCCTGCCCTTCATCCTGGACCGCGGCGTGGCGGCGGTGCCCGGCACCCAGGTCTGGGCCGCGCCGCCGGAGTGGGCCTCCACCTTCGAGTATCGCGACCTGCGCGCCGGCTTCAGGCGCGGCGAGGAGGGCTGGGAGTGGATCTTCCTGGTGCGGGACGGGCAGTAGGGAGTGCGGAAGCGCGGAAGAGGACGCGGATGAATCGTCATCCACGTCCTCTTCCTTTTCCGCCGCGCCCTCCCCGTGATGCTCTTCAGCGTACCGCGGAGAGGTGTGGCGTCAGTGGCGCGGGGTGGCGTCGCGGAGCACCATGTCGGGATACCCGTTGTCGGGGTTGCCGCCGCGCTTGAGCACCCGGTCCACCGTGCCCGGCCCGCGGTTGTACGCCAGCAGCGCCAGCTCCTTGTCGCCGTCGTACTTCTCGATGAGCTCGGCCAGGTACTTGAACCCGATGCGCAGGTTCGTCTCCGGCTCGCGCAGGTCGCGCGTGGTGACGCCGGGCTTGAGCCAGCGCGCCGTGGACGGCATGAGTTGCGTGAGGCCGATGGCGCCCACGTGGCTGGTCGCGCTGTTCTTGAACGCGCTCTCGGTGCGTACCAGCCCGAACGCCATGTCGGGGTCGATGTTCTCCTCCAGCGCGATGTCGTAGATGTTCTCCGCCAGGTCGCGCGGGATGGTGTATTCCTTGTAGCGCTCGATGTTGCGCTTGATGACGGCGTCCTTGTCGGAGGTCTTTTCCTCGGCGAGGGCCACGTTCGCATCGCGCCAGGCCTGCCCCACCGCGTTCTCTGTGACCTGCCCCGCGGCCAGCGGGTTGATCTCCGGCAGCATCGACACCTGGCGCTCGTGCGCGGGGTCGGTGCGCATCTGGTTGCTGCGCGCGATGGCCAGCGGCGTGGCCGCGCCCACCACGGCCAGCCCCATCACGCCGTGGCGCACCGGGCTGCGGCGCAGGCGGTCCATGGGACCGGCCTTGCGGCGCAGCTGCACGCCGGCGTCGGCCCGGCGGTCACTCTCGCGGCCGTGCACCTCGCGGTCGCCGGCGCCGTCAAAGGCACGCAGGTAGCGCGCGGGCGGCTCCGCCCCCTCGGCCGCCCGCGG
>DATABT010000779.1:0-2366 GCA_036259455.1 Longimicrobium sp.
GTCACGGCCGATGATTCGGCCGTGACCGGATCGTCGCCGGGCGCCTGCGGGTCGCCGTCGGCCGCCTCGCGGAGGTCGTGCCCGACCGCGCCGGCGATGGATTCGCTCGCGCCGCTCCCCACCTTACCCGGGCTGAATCCCGGGGACGCGGCGGGGGGGATGGATCGGGCCGTAGAGGTGCGCGACGCCCGCCCTCCGGCGCGGAACGTGCACGCCGCGCGCGGATCGGTGTACGAACAAACGCACCTTCGTACCCGCGCACCTTCACGCCTTCCGCGAAGCGGGGCCCTTGGTTGACAGAATGCCGCCTCGCGAGTAGTTTTCCGGTTTATGTTGAAAGTCAGCCTGACCGCGCTGGACCGCGGAGAAGTGCGCGTCCGGGAGCAGGTTCCGCCGGACGACCCGATGTGGGAGGGCGCGAAGCTGACGCTCGCCGAGCCTCTTGAGGTGGACCTGACCGCGCGTGAGGTCGGGGACGGCGTGTTCGTGCGCGGCCGGCTCCGCACCACGGTGCGGCTTGCCTGCCGCCGCTGTCTTTCGTCCGTGGAGCAGCCGGTGGACGACACCGTCGACCTGCTGTACCAGACGCTGGGCCCGGACGACGAAGAAGCCGAGGGAGAGGTGTATGCCCTCCCCCCCCGTGGAGACGAGCTGGACCTGCGCGACGCCGTTCGCGAACAGCTCCTCTTGCGGGCACCGGAGTTTGCCCTGTGCAGCGAGGCGTGCCGTGGCATCTGCCCCACGTGCGGCGCCGACCTGAACCAGGGCGACTGCGACTGCGTACCCGAGCAGGCCCCGAGCCCCTGGGACGCGCTGAAGAACGTAACGTTCGACTGATCAACCACCCGACGATAGCAGCAGGGGGCTCCCATGGCCGTACCGAAGCGACGCCAGTCCAAGCAGCGCCAGCGCAAGCGCCGCACGCACGTCAAGGCGGCGATGCCGTCGTTCAACGCGTGCCCGCAGTGCGGCGACCCGCACGTTCCTCACCGCGTCTGCCCGAACTGCGGGTACTACCGCAAGGAGCAGCGCGTCGAAGTTTCCGAGTTCTAAGCCCACCCGGCAGCGAACTCGGAACAGATGCGGATCGCGCTGGACGCGATGGGCTCCGACCGTGCCCCGGCCGTGGAGGTCGAGGGGGCGGTCGGAGCTTTGCTTGACCACAGCGACGACCTGCGCGTCGTGCTGGTCGGCGACACCGAGCGGATCGAGGCCGAGCTGGCGCGTTTTCCCGACGCGCCCCGCGACCGGCTGGAGATTCACCACGCCAGCGAAGTGATCGAAATGGGCGAGGCCCCGGCGACGGCCATCCGTCGCAAGCGGGACTCGTCCATCGTCGTTGGCGTAAACCTGCTCAAGACGGGCAGGGTGGACGCCTTCATCAGCGCCGGAAGCACGGGCGCGGTGATGGCGGCGTCGCTCGTGACGCTGCGGACCATCGCCGGTGTGGATCGCCCGCCCGTGGGCGCGCGCATCCCCACCACCACTGGGCGGTGCCTGGCGCTGGACGTGGGCGCCAACGTGGACACCAAGCCCCACCAGCTGGTGCAGTTCGCCAAGCTGGGCAGCGTGTACGCCGAAGACATCCTGGGGATCGAGAACCCCCGGGTGGGCCTTCTCAACATCGGCACGGAGCCGGAGAAGGGAAACGAGGTCGTCATCGAGGCGCACCAGCTGCTGGCGCAGACGGACCTCAACTTCGTGGGCAACGTGGAGGGGCGCGACATCGTCAGCGGCCACTGCGACGTGCTGGTGGCCGACGGGTTCGTGGGAAACGTGCTTCTCAAGTTCTACGAGTCGGTGGCCGGGCTCATCACCTCCATGCTCAAGCGCGAGTTCGCCGAGGCGGGCGTGGAGATGGACCTGGACCGCGTGTTCCGCCGGCTCGACTACGCCGGCATCGGGGGCGCCCCCCTGCTGGGCGTGAACGGTGTCGTCATCATCTGCCACGGCGGCTCGCCGCCGCTCGCCATCACCAACGCCATCGGGGTCGCCGCGCAGAGCGTGGAGCGCCGCATGGTGGACCACATGGCGGCGCGGCTCGCGAAGCCGGCCGAGGGCCAGGCAGCATCCCAATGATCCAGCCCAGGCTTCCCCGGGCCCGCGTCGTTTCGACCGGGCGGTTCTCTCCCCCGCGCGTGGTGACCAACCACGAGCTGGAGTCGCTCGTGGACACCAACGACGAGTGGATCCGCACCCGCACCGGCATCCGCGAGCGCCGCATCGCCGACCGCGAGACGGGCGCCGCCGACATGGCCGCCGCGGCCGCGCGGGTGGCCATGGAGCGCGCGGGGGTCACGGCGGAGGAGGTGGACATGCTCCTGGTCTCCACCGCCACGCCGGACCGGCTCCTCCCCTCCACCGCC
>DATABT010000780.1:0-6322 GCA_036259455.1 Longimicrobium sp.
CTCAAACGGCGCGGGAGGGGAGACAAACGGCATGGAGATCGTGGGGCGCGATCGAATTGCAGGGGGCCGGGACACCGGCGCGGATGCACGAGCGCGGAGGATGCGCGCCCGCAGACCGTGAGCGCCGGGGCCCCGGCGCCCCCGGGGCACCGTCGTATCGGTGCCTGGAGGCGCGCAGCCCGGCTCGGTTCAGCAGGAGAGCCCCGGACGAGCAGTCGTCGCGGAGCGGTTCATCCATCAGTCTGCCTTACAGGACGATGCCAGACCAGGAAAGCGTGGTGGAGGTGACCCGCGGGGCCGTGGTGGAGTCGCGGCACCGCGTGCACGTGGCGGTGGTGGATGCGGACGGGACGCTGCGCGCGTTCTCCGGCGATCCGGACTGGGTCACGTTCTGGCGCTCGGCCGCCAAGCCCATCCAGGCCGTTCCCATCATCGACGACGGGGCGATGGAGCGCTTCGGCATTCTGCCGCGGGAGCTGGCGCTGGCGTGCGGCTCGCATTCCGGCACGGCGGCGCACGTGAAGGTGGCCGAGGCGCTGCTGGAGAGGATCGGGGTAACGGCCGAGGCGCTGGCGTGCGGCCCGCATTCCCCGTTCGACGACGACACGCGTCGCGACCTGGTGGAGCAGGGGCTGGAGCCGGTGCGGCTGCACAACAACTGCTCGGGCAAGCACGCGGGGATGATGGCCATCGCCCGGGCGCGCGGGTGGGACGTGGACGGCTACCAGCGCGTGGAGCACCCGGTGCAGGCGCGGCTGCTGACGGAAGTGGCGCGCTGGACGCAGATGCCGCCGGAAGCCATCGGGCTGGGCGTGGACGGCTGCGGCGTGGTGACCTACGCGCTTCCGCTGCGGCAGATGGCGCTGGCCTACGCGGGGCTCGCGGCGGCCGCGCGGCGCGGGGAGCCGGGCCCGGCGGCGGTGGTGCACGCGATGGCGGCGCACCCGGAAATGGTGGCGGGCGAGGGGCGCATCTGCACGGACCTGGCGCGCATCACGGAGGGGCGCGTGTTCGCCAAGACGGGCGCGGAGGGCGTGTACTGCGTGGGCGTCCCCGGCGCGGAGCTGGGGATCGCCATCAAGGTGGAGGACGGCAACGTGCGCGCGGTGGCGCCGGCGGTCGCGGGGGTGCTGCGCGAGCTGGACCTGATCTCGGAAGACGACTTCGGCGCGCTGCACGCCTACGTCTTTCCCGAGGTGGCCAACACGCGCGGCGAGGTCACGGGGCAGGTCCGTCCGTCGATCGGCCTGCGTCCGGTGCAGGTGGACGCCGCCGCCGCCGCGGATGCCTGACGCCGGCCCCGCCGCGCTGCTGCGGCTTTCCGCGGCGCTGGGGACGCGCCACCCGGGCGCCATTCGCGCGGAGATGGAGGTGGCGCGGGAGGAGGCGGACGCGCGCGCGGTGGAGGAGGTGATCCTGCAGGCGCACCTCTTCATCGGCTTTCCCGACGCGCTGAACGCGATGGCGGCGTGGCGCGAGGTCAGCGGCCTCCCCGCGCCGGCGGAAACCGGCGAGGACCCGGCGGAGTGGCCGGCGCGCGGCGAGCGGGTGTGCGCGGCGGTCTACGGCGGCAACTACCGCAAGCTGCGCGAGAACGTGCGTGCGCTGCACCCCGACGTGGACGGGTGGATGGTCACCGGCGGCTACGGCCGGGTGATCGGCCGCCCGGGGCTGGACCTGAAGACGCGCGAATTGTGCATCGCCGCGCTGCTGGCGGTGTGGAAGGTGCCCCGGCAGCTGCATTCGCACCTGCGCGGCGCGTTGAACGCGGGCGCCTCGGCGGACGAGGTGGATGCGGCGGTGGAGATCGCCTGCGGCTTCCTGGAGCCGGACGAGGCGGCGGAGGTGCACGCGCTCTGGGGCGAGATCCGCGCGAAGGCGTGAGCGGGTGCGAGGGTGAACGGGTGAAGGGGTGCCGATGTTGAGTCGGGTGTCCGCGGTCGCAGGGCCGAGACACCGGCGCGCCGGCGCGGGAGCCGGATGATGACCTCGAACCGTGGCGTGCCGGGGGCTCGGCGCCGCGGGCAACAGGTGTATCGTTGCCTACGGCGCGCGCAGCCCGACCCGGAGCGCAGCAGAGGGGCACGCCCAAACCAGCGCCTGCAGCAAGCAGTTACAAAAACCTGAAGCGACTCCAGAGAAAGACGGACGGGGGGAAGCGGTGTTCCTGGACTACGCGGAGATCAACGTAAAGGCGGGCGACGGCGGCCCGGGGGCGTCGTCCATGCGGCGCGAGTCCATGACCCCGCGCGGCGGCCCCGACGGCGGCGACGGCGGGCGCGGCGCGGACGTCATCCTGCGCGCCGACGCCCAACTCACCACGCTCATGGACTACCGCTACCGCCAGCAGTACAAGGCGGAGAACGGGGCCAAGGGCTTCGGCCAGAACTCCACCGGCCGCAGCGGCGACGACCTGGTGCTGCGCGTTCCCCCCGGCACGGTGGTGCGCGAGGTGGAGACGCAGACCCTGCTCGGCGAGCTGCTGCGCGACGGCGACGAGCTCGTGGTGGCCAGGGGCGGGCGCGGCGGATGGGGGAACGCGCGCTTCGCCACGGCCACCAACCAGGCGCCGCGCCGCGCGGACCCCGGCGAGCCGGGCGAGGAGCGGCGCATCGCGCTGGAGCTCAAGCTCATCGCGGACGTGGGCCTGGTCGGCGAGCCGAACGCGGGAAAGAGCACGCTGCTGTCCGCGGTGTCGGCGGCCACGCCGCGCGTGGCGGACTACCCGTTCACCACGCTCACGCCCAACCTGGGCGTGGTGCAGCTGTCCGGCAGCCGCACCTTCGTGATGGCGGACATTCCCGGCATCATCGAGGGCGCGCACGAAGGAAAGGGGCTGGGCCACCAGTTCCTGCGCCACATCGAGCGGACGCGCACGCTGGCGCTGATGATCCCGGCGGACGCGCTGGAGCCCCAGGCCGAGTACGACAAGCTGCGCGACGAGCTGCGCCACTACTCCGCGGAGCTCGCCGCCAAGCCGCACTGCGTGGTCTTCACCAAGGCCGACCTTCTGCCGCCGGACTGGCCCGCGCCGCGCGTGGATGCGCCGGAGGCGTGGGGGCAGTTCGTCATCTCGTCCGTGGCGCAGCGGGGCCTGGACCCGCTGCTGGAAGCGCTCTGGTCCCACGCCGCCAGAGCCCAGGCCCGGGAGGCCGCCGGCGACGAGGAAGAGGAGCCGTGGCGGCCGTGAGAGCGGCGCGCCTCGGCGACGGGTGAACGAAAGAGCGCCCCCCGCGCTCGCGCGGGCGGCGCTTCGTTACTCTCCCGATTCCGCGGTCCGCGCAGCCTCGGCCTTTCGCCGCTCGATGGATGCGACGATCTCGGCGACGGAGGGATTGCCCAGCAGCGTGTGGCGTTCGGCTGTGTAGTTTCCAGCAGGCTTGATGAACTGCTGGAGGAAAAGAGCAATGCCGCGCGGTCCAAGCGCGCGCCGGAGCACGTCCAGCCCCGCCTGGCGGATCTCTTCCTCGGGGGTGTCCGGAGAGAATGTCCTCGTAGGAGGCTGTCTGCGCGGCGGATTCGGAGCGCGCTTACTTTCGGCGTGCACCTTCTGGATGGCGGCCATCACGCCCTCCGTCGTTGTGTTGGCGTGAAGCCGCGCGCGTTCCGCCGTGTAGTCGCCCGAACCCGGGTCGAACTGCTGGATGAAGCGCACCATCCCCACCACGCCCAATTCTCGAAGCAGTACGTCCAGGCCGGCCCGGCGGATCTCATCCCCCGACACGGTCGTCGAGTTCGCAGTCATTCGAGTTTCTCCAGCCAGAAGACCGGGTTCGCCACGCGCACGCCACGCTGGTGCTGCAAGCGTCTTGCGCGCCGGAGGAGAGCGTCGTCGGTCGTGAGCAGCACGTCCGCGCCCGCGGCTTCGGCGCACGCCACGTGGAGTGAATCATATCCCCTGATTCCCATTGGTTCCAGCGCTCCTGCGCGTTGTTTCCGGTCTTCATCGACCCCGACATGTTCCGCCGCGAATCCAGCGAGACCTTCGGCGCTCATCCGGCGGCGGGGGTCGGCGATGGCCGCGAGTTCCTCCTGCACCGCTTCGCTGCCGATGAGCGTCCATTCTCCTCGCACGGTGCGTTCGATGATGTCGAGAATGGCTTCGGATTGCAGCTTTACGCGAAGCTGTCTTCTGTCGCCTGACGGAGGCTGAAGCAGCAGGTGTCCAGGTACACGCGGATCATCGGGGCTCCGGGGCGGCATGTGAGGCGGCCAATTCTGTTCGCCCCGCCCCGTACGGTCAAGCCAGGTGTATATGAATCAGTGGTTTATGCAAGTTGATGTATGGCCCCGGCCGGCCATGCCCAGCCCGATTGCGCCAGCTCGGCAACGCCCGATTTTGCGCGTGCTCCGCGTTATTGCTGGATGAGGGCCAAAGCTGCCGCTCCCGACTGGCCAACTCGCGGACCTACTTCCCGCCAACCCTTCCGGCACCGGCTTCCTGGGCGATATCGTTGAGGCGTCGCTCGCCCGTCCTCACGCCCCGCACGATGCCGACGGACCCGTCCACCCTGGAGACCCTGCTGCGCCTGGCGATCGTGCCCGGGATGGGGCCGGCGCGCACCACGGCGCTGCTGGCCCGGTTCGGGTCCGTGGAGCGCGTGCTGGGCGCGCCGGCGGCGCAGATCGCGGAGGTGCCGGGGTTCGGGCGGGAGTTCGCGCGGCGCGTTGTGGAGGCGGGGACGGCGGAGGGACTGGACCGCGCGCGTGCGGCGCTGGACACCCTGGAGCGCGTGGGCGCGCGCGTGGTGACGGCGGAGGACGACGTGTATCCGCAGGCGTTCCGCGCGCTCCCCGATCCGCCCTTCGTGCTGTACGCGATGGGCGACGCGCACCTGATGTCGGAGCCCGCCATCGGGGTCGTGGGGACGCGCGTGCCGACGGACTACGGGCGGCGAGTGGCGGGGCGGCTGGCGTACGAGCTGGCGCGGGCGGGGTACGGCATCGCCAGCGGGATGGCGAAGGGAATCGACGCGGTGGCGCAGACGGCGGCGCTGGACGCCGGCGGCGGCACGGTCGGGGTGCTGGGGCACGGCATCGACCGCATCTATCCGCCCGAGAACCAGCGCCTGTTCCACCGTGTGCGCGAGCACGGGCTGCTGATCTCCGAGCTGGCGCCGGGAGAGGAGCCGCTGGCGGGCAACTTTCCGCGCCGCAACCGGCTGATCGCGGCGCTGAGCGCGGGCGTGCTGGTGGTGGAGATGGGCGAGAAGAGCGGCGCCCGCCACACGGTGGAGTACGCGCTGGAACTGGGGAAGGAGGTGTTCGCGATCCCGGGACCCATCGGGTCGGCGGCCAGCGCGGGCACCAACCAGCTGCTCAAGGAGGGCGCGCGGCTGGTCACGTCCGCGCAGGACATCCTGGAGGAGCTGCACGGGGTCGGCGTCGTCCCGCACGCGCTCGCGGGACCTGCCGCGGGGCCGTCGGATGCGCGTCCCTCCGCGCCGCGCACCGCGCCCGCGGACCTGGCGCCGGACGAAGCGCGCGTGTTCGGGCTGCTGGTGGACGATCCGAGGCACGTGGACGACCTCGCGACAGCCGCGGGAATGGCGACCAACTCGGCGCTCGCCGCGCTGCTGGGACTGGAACTGCGCGAGCTGGCGGAGTCGCTGCCGGGGAAGCAGTTCCGGTTGCGGTGCGTGTGAGTGCGTGAGCGCGGAAACGCTTTGAATGAGGCGGAAATTGCCGAGGCTGGATTCCCCGGTCGGCGCAGATTCGGTGGCGTGAGGCGAAGGTTGGGGCGGCCCCTCCTCCGGATTGAGTGCTGAAAGCGTGTGCGTCTCGATCGACGCAGGGGCGTTCAGCGGAACGCACGGCGGGGTTCGGTGTCGTTATCCACATGCAGCACAATCCGTTGTCTGACCTCTCCCGATCCGCCGACGAGCGGCCGCGGTCGCTGTACGTGCACGTGCCCTTCTGTACGCGGCGGTGCTCGTACTGCGACTTCGCCGTGCAGGCCACGCGCGAGGCCCCGGTCGCCGAGTGGCTGGACGCGGTCGCGGGGGAGATCCGGATGCTGGCGGACGAGCGGGGGTGGACGGCGCCGCTGCGGCTGGACACCGTCTACCTGGGCGGCGGCACGCCGTCGCTGCTGGGGCCGGACGCCATGGCGGCGCTGCGCGAGCGGCTGCAGCCGTGGGCGCGGTGGGACGATTCGGCCGAATGGACCTGCGAGGCCAACCCCGAGAGCTTCACGCCCGAGGTCGCGCGCGGGTGGCGGGCGGCGGGGGTGAACCGCATCTCGCTCGGCGCGCAGTCGTTCCACGAGCCGACGCTCAGGTGGATGGGCCGCCTGCACGGGCCGGACGGTCCCGCGGGCGCC
>DATABT010000781.1:0-8900 GCA_036259455.1 Longimicrobium sp.
GAGCCAGCGGCGCGGGGCCGGGGTCCGGCGCCACGATCTCGTCCATCGGCTCCGGACGGATCGCGCGGACGCGGCGGCGGCGAGGCCCGCGCGGAACGGCGGCGTCCACCGGGGACTCCGCGGCCGCATCCACCCCCTCCATCTCCAGCCCGCCGGGGAAGCGCGGTGGGGAGGGAGCGGGCGCGAGCGGGTCGGGCGCGGCCGGGTCCGGCTCGAACGCCGTGCGGGCGCGGGGCGCCACCGCGGGCTCCGGGGCCGTGTGCCGCTCCACCAGGGCGGCCAGGTAGCCCGTCATCATGCGCCCACCAGTTCCAGGTAGCGCCCGCGGCGGCGCGGCCCCAGCGACAGGATCTGCCGCTCGCTCCACCCGTAGCGGCTGGCCAGCACGTGCACCTCCGCCGTCACCCGGCGCGCCCAGGCGTCCAGCTCGCGCCACAGGAAGGCGGCGATGTCGAACGGTGCCTCCCAGCCGTGCCGGCACGCCGGGCACGCGAGGGAAAGGCGCACCTGCGACCCCGCGTCGGCGCGGGCCATCTCCTCGTCCACCGCGTCCAGCACCGTCGGCGGCAGCGATGCCGCGTCCGCCGCGCGTCCCTTCCTGCGCGCGGAAAGCACGCAGCGGCGCAGGAGCGCGCCGGCGGGGTCCGCCACCGGCTCGCCTTCCGTGATCAGCAGCAGGTCCTGCGTGGTGGGAAGGCGCACCTCCACCTCCCACCCGTCGCGCGCCACCCGCAGCGCCTCGTCGGAAGACGGCGCGCTCCCCTCCATCACCTCCGTGGCGGAGAGGGTGAACTCCAGCCGCTCGCCGCACGCCGGGCACGCCGCGTTGCACACCAGCGCGTCGCCGAAGAGGGCGCGGCGCAGGCGGAACAGGTGCCCGTCGCGGCGCCCCACCGGCTGCGCGGCCAGCGCGGCCGCCCCGGCGCCCGGGAGCGCCAGGGAAAGCAGCAGCAGGGCGCGGCGCGCGGGGCTCGCGGACGAGCCGCGCTCCCACGCGTCCAGCATTCGCGCCTCGGCGGGGACGCGCGCGGGGCTCACGGCGCGGGCGGCTCTTCGAAGGTGCTCTCCGTGGGCTCGGGCACGTCGTAGTCGCGCTCCCACCCCTCGTTCTCCAGCTTGATGGTCTGGATGAGCACCGCGTTGGCGTTGGCGTCCAGGTCGCCCGCCGCCTGGTACTCCGACACCCAGCAGCGGTACACCTTGTAGGCGATGGCCAGCTGCCCCGCCTCGTTGTAGACCTCGATCACGATGTTCTTGCGAAAGTCCTTGAGGCTGACCTCCTGCCCGCCCGCGTCGTAGTTCCACACCTTGTTGGCCCACCGCTCGAACTCGGTGTCGTGGGTCACGCCGCGCTCCAGCGTGATGGCCTCGTACTTGGTGCGCCCGGGCGACTTGCGGCTGCTGCTGGGGTCGCCGCCCTCGCGGTGCTCCACCACCTCCGTGGACCGTTTGAGGGCGCCCACCTTGCTCACGCCCGCCACGTAGCGGCCGTCCCACCGCACCTTGAACTTGAAGTTCTTGTAGGGATCGAAGCGCTCCACGTTCACGCTGAACTGGGGCATGGCGTCCTCCTCAGGTGTCGAGCTGTCCAGCCATCTGCTGGAGCTTGATGATGACGAACTCGGCCGGCTTGAGCGGGGCAAAGCCGACCACCACGTTCACGATCCCCCTGTTCACGTCGTCCTGCGTGGTGGTCTCCCTGTCGCACTTGACGAAGTACGCGTCGCGCGGCGACCCGCCCGCGAATGCGCCCTGGCGAAAGAGGCCGTGCATGAACGACCCCACGTTCAGCCGGATCTGGCTCCACAGCGGCTCGTCGTTGGGCTCGAACACCACCCACTGGGTGCCGCGGTACAGGCTCTCTTCGATGAACAGCGCCAGGCGCCGCACCGGCAGGTACTTCCACTCGTCGGCCAGCTGGTCGTGGCCTCGCAGGGTGCGCGCCCCCCACACCACCCGCCCCGCCGCGGCGAAGGTGCGCAGGCAGTTGACGCCCAGCGGGTTCAGCTCGCCGTTCTCCTCGTCCGTCAGCTTCACCGTGAGCGCGGGCACGCCGGCCAGGGTGGCCTCCTGCCCCGCGGGCGCCTTCCACACGCCCCGCTGCACGTCGGTCCGGGCGATCACCCCCGCCACCGCCCCCGACGGCGCGAACGGCTCCAGCCGGTTCTGGTTGAGGGGGTTGGTCTTGTAGACGCGGGGAAAGTAGAACGCCGCGTTCTTGCTGCGGGTGTACGTGGCCACCGCCGTCTTGGCGTCTTCCTTGTCGTTGGCGTCGCTGGGCGGGTCGATCAGGAACACCGCGCGCCGCTTCTCGCAGTACGCCATGGCCTTTTCCACCACGTCGTCGCCGATGTCGCCGCCCGGCGCGTACGGGGGGATGACCAGCAGGTTGAACAGGTCGGCCCTGCCCAGGGCGTAGATCCCCGTCTTGTCCGCCATGCTCCCGATCACCTCCGTATCGGTGATGGGGTCGCCGTTGCTGCCGCTGGAGGCGTTGGGGACGGGGAGCGAGGCGGTGTCGTCCGTCCACATCTCGTTCGCCGGCACGTCGTCGGGGACGGCCGCGTGCGCCGGGGCGGGGCGTGCCGCGGGGACGTTGGTGACGCGGATGAGGCGGCTCTGCGCGTTCACCACGTCGGCCACCTGGCGGGGCCCGCTCACCGCGGTGAGGTTGCGGAACTCCTCCGTTTCGCCCGTGGCGCTGTCGTGCACCAGCAGGTTGAAGAACTCGGTGGTGTCGGGAAGCCCCTGCGTGGCCGCGGCCGCCTGCACCAGGGCGGTGTCGGTCACGTGCTCCACGCGAATGCGCAGGCTGGCGCCCCACTGCCCCGGCGAGGCCGCCGACACGTTCATGCCGCTGTAGGCCACGGTGGCCGTCCCCGCGTCGGAGCCCTCCTTGTGCACGCGGACGACGATGGCCTGGCCCCCGCCGTTCTCGAAGAAGTCGCGCACGGCGTAGCCCAGCCCGGCCACGCGCCACAATCCCCCGAAAATGCGCTCGAACTCGCCGAAGCCGTTGATGACGACGGGGTCGTTCAGCGGGCCCCGCAGCGCGCGTCCCACGAAGGCCGCGATGGAGGTGGCGACGCCGGTGATCGTGCGCACACCGCTGGGCACTTCTTCGATGTACACACCCGGATACGTTGGTGCGACGGGCATGGGCTCACCCCCTGGCGTGGAGTGGTAGTGAACGTGCGGCGCCCGCGCGCTGGCGGCGCGGACGGGTACGGCGGGCCACCGGCGCCGGGCGGCGCCTGCGTGGCCGGGTTGAACTTCGGGGCTGCTATGGACGGCAGGCCGGCGGGCGGCCGTGGCGCGGGTCCGGGAACCGCCGGATTTCTGGAGATGACCGCGACCCCGCGGCTCGAGGAGAGCCGCGGGCCGGCGCCGCGTGCGTCGGGTCGATCACGCCGGGGCGGACCGGTGCTGCGGGCAAGTCCGGTGCCGGAATTCAGGTGTTTTGTGGCGGATATCTGATGTCGTTCCCGCGCGCACGCTTCGGCGGGATTCCGGCGGAATCTGTTTCCGCCGCGCGGGCTCGCCGTGTGGGAAACACGTGGGCCAGATGGGGCACCCCTGACCCGGAGCCGCCGCCCCAGCCGCCCCGCCGGCCGCGCGTCGTGGGGCAATTTTCGACACGGATCCTCGCCAGCGATGGCTCCCCGTCGGGAACAGCCGCTGCCGCGATCCGTGAGTCATGCCCGTCAGGCCTCGGAATCCGGCAGCGGGAGCCGCGGGGAAAGCGCAACGTCGGCCGGGTTCTTCTCCGGCCGGGAATCGCTGATTTCCGCCCTGCTCAACGCGTGAAACTTCTGATATTCTCCCGCCCCATCCCGTGATTCCGTTCACCGTCGCGCTCTGCCGCATTCCTCACAAAACGCCCCGGCGTGTAGCGGCAAAGGATCGGTGGCGCCGCACGCTGGTCGTCCAGTCTGTTCATCCGCATGGCATGGCTGGTGTCTCCCCGGGTGCGCGCGGGGCCCGGGTGGCGATGCACCGCTCCGCCCCTGAATGTGGGATTGCGCGCGACCCTGGCGCGGGTGCCATCGGGCTGATGCGCCTGCTGGCCCGGCGCCTGCTCCCTCTCCGCGCCGGACTTGCGGATGGGAGGATGCGGATGCGGAGGACGACGGGGTGGATGACGTTCGCGGCGGGCGCGGCGGCGATGGTGCCGGTGGCCGCGCACGCGCACGTGAAGTGGTTCTCGGAGTTCAGCTTCGCGGACGCGCCGCGCGGCGTGGGGCAGGCGGCTACCCCCGTGTTCTTCGCGCTTGCCGCGCTGAGCATGGCGGTGATCGGCGGGATGGTGATGCTGGACCGGCGGCTGGAGAAGGCCGCGTGGTACCGCGGCGTGAACGACCGGCTGGCCGCCCGCCGCGCGGACGCGCCGCTGGTGATGCGCATCGGCGTGTTCGCCACGCTGCTGCTGGCCTGGCAGGCGGACGCGCTGCTGGCGCCCGAGTTGCGCGCCGGGGCGGGGTGGATCGGCTGGCTGCAGTTCCTGTTCGCGCTCCTCCTGCTCTTTCCGCGCACCGTCCCGGTGGCGGGCGGCGGGCTCATCCTGCTCTACCTGCTGGCCGTGGCCCGCTACGGCGCCTTTCACCTGCTGGACTACCTCTTCTTCGCGGGCGCGGGCTGGTACCTGCTGGTGAGCGGCGCGCGCGGCGAGCGCATTCGCGGCACCGGCATTCCCGCGCTGTACGCCACGGTCGGCTTTTCGCTCTGCTGGGTGGCGCTGGAAAAGATCGTCTATCCGCAGTGGGCGCTGTACCTGCTGAACCAGCATCCGCAGCTGGCGCTGGGGCTGGACGTGCGCTTCTTCCTGCTGGCGGCCGCGTTCGTGGAGTTCAGCCTGGGGTACCTGCTCATCATCAACCTGCTGCAGCGGCCGCTGGCGCTGGTCATCACCGTCGTCTTCTTCCTTACGACAACGGTGTTCGGCAAGCTGGAGGTCATTGGCCACACGCCCATCCACGCCGCGCTGGTCGTCTTTCTGCTGGAGGGGCCCGGCACCGTCTACCGCGCGCCCATCACCCTTCACCGCCGGCTGGGGCTGCGCTCCGCCTTTGCCGCGGTGAACTTCGCACTGCTGCTGGCCGTCCTCCTTCCGCTGTACGCCGCCGGCGCACGCGCCCAGTCGCGCCGTGCGGATGCGTCCCTCGCGCCGCAGGCCGCGCGATCCGCCCCGCATCCGGAGATGGAGTAATCGAGAGATCTCGCGTCGTGCTCCGCGCCGTTCGCGTGTTGCTGTTCAGGCGTCTGCGCCGCGGGCGTTGGGGGGCAGGATGGGCGGCACCGGGCGCGCCTTGCCGCACAGGCGCTCCAGGTCGGTTTCGGAGAGCTGTTCCCAGTGCTGCGGAATGGGTGTAAGGCGGCGCTTTTCCGTGGCGCACTCGAACGCCAGCCATCCCGTGGCCAGCTGCGGAGAAAGAAAGGGGGAAGGCTTGCGGCGGTCTTCGGTGGAGCGCCGCTCGGGGCCGGTGTAGCGAAAGACCGGGTCCGGGCTGCGCCGGTCGTATCCAACCCGTCGTTCCGCAACGTCGGTGCGCCCCGGCACCACGTTCCACACCTGCCAGGTGACCCCATCCTCCGTCCGGAACGAGCGGATCGGCATCGGCGTCAGCGCACCGGGATCATTTTGCCGCCGCCGGTTGTTCGGCCGCCGCACACAATGCTTCCAGCTCCGCGTCCGATGCCGCGTGCCACTCCGGCGGCGGCGGAGACAGGCGGCGCTTTTCGCGGCTGGACGCAAAGCACACCCAGCCGCCGGAAAGCTCCGGGTGCCGCAGCTGCATCCGCCGGTCGCGCAGCACCCGCCGCTCCGGGGTGTATCCGGGCACCACCCGCGTCCGCCGCTCCACTCCCGAACGCTTCGGTGTGTAGACCCGGTGCGGCGGAACGTCCCACGCCGTCCAGGTGGTGCCCGTTGAGTCCGTGAATTCGCGAAGTGCCATTTCCTGCCCTGTCGCAGTCTGGAGTCCAAGCTGAATTCTGATGCAAACGGCGTACCTGCAAATGCTTAGGGGATGGATGTTTACGGGGCGCGGATACGATCCCTCCGGGGGATGGCGCGCCGCTTGCTGCCACCACGGTACGTTGCAGTGGAGTTGATGTTCTGCGCAGGAGAGGGACCGATGGCGTTCCGTGCGTTCCGCGATCCGGACGGGCGCGAGTGGCAGGTGTGGGACGTGGTGCCCAGCCGCGAGCTGGAGGCCGGCTCCCGCCGCCGCCACTATCTTCCGCCGGAGATGGCGGAAGGGTGGCTCTGCTTCGAGGCCGCAGACCAGAAGCGCCGCCTGACGCCATTCCCGCTGGACTGGGAGGAAAAGGACGACGCGTTCATCCACGCCCTCTGCTGCGCCGCCGAGCCCGTCACCCCCCGCAAGGCGGCGACGGGCGGCGGCTGACGTCGAGAGGGGGTTGCTAAACCTCCCGTCCGGCGGATCGGTTTCCTGAGTCATTCGGCGCTACGCGCACCCCGTCGAATGCGAAGTCGCTCGCGCCGCGGCTGTCATTTCGAAGAAGGCGCCCGCGTGATCCCTGTCCGGTGCAGAACCCCCGTGGCGCCGACCGGGAAATCTACTCGCCCGGGCAGGTGCCGCGCCCCGCTTCATGGACCTCGCCCCGCATCCCTTTCGATACATGGAGCCGCCACGCAAGTCGTTCCTGGTGCACGATCTGCGGCGGCGACCGGAGGATCTTGCCCGCGATACCGGGACGCGGCGCCCTTGCGGGAACGCGGCCTCCCAGCCCCGCGCCGAGTAGATCCTTCGGTCGCGCCCAACCGACCGCGCGCAAGGGAGTTCCGCGAGGGCGCTCCCTCAGGAAATCAAAGCCCTGGCGGAGGGCACACCCGAGTTCAGCTACACCCCGGGAACAGAGAGGACGCGGACGGGCCTGATGCCCGCATCCGCCTCCTCTCTTTTGGTCGGCGTCCTCCGCCGGATCATCGCGTCATCCGTGACCGGCGCGCCCTCATCCGCTACATTCCGGGCTCGCCGCCCGCGCGCGGCAGACGTCCATCATCCGTATCGTTCTGATGACCCGAACCTGGCGCAGATTCGCGCTCCTGCTGCTGGCGGGGCTGGCGGCGTCCGCCTGCTCGCCCACGTACGTGCTGCGCGCCGCGTGGGAAGAGGGAAAGATCCTCAACCGCCGCAAGCCCATCGCCCGCATCGTCCAGGACACCGCGACGGACTGGGAGACGCGCGACAAGCTGCTGCTCGTGCTGCAGGCGCGGCAGTTCGCCGCCGATTCGCTGCGGCTGAACGCCGGCAACAGCTACACGCTCTTTTCGCGCGTGGAGAGCGACACGCTGGTGATGGTGCTGTCCGCCGCGTACAAGGATCGATTCGAGCCGCGCACGTGGTGGTTCCCCATCGTGGGCCGCGTGCCCTACAAGGGCTTCTTCGAGCTGGAGGACGCGCTCCAGGCGCAGCGCCGGCTGGAGGCGCAGGGGTTCGACACGTACCTGCGCCCCTCCGCCGCGTTCAGCACGCTCGGCTGGTTCAACGACCCGCTGCTGAGCACGTTGCTGCGCTACGACCGCGTCACGCTGGCCAACACCGTTATCCACGAGATCTTCCACAACACCTTCTACGCGTCCGGGCAGGCCATCTTCAACGAGAGCCTGGCCAATTTCGTGGGCGGCCGCGGCGCCATCGAGTTCTTCTGCCGCCGCGATGGCCCGCGTGCGCAGACGTGCGAGACCGCGCAGGCCGCCTGGCACGACGACCTGCTCTTCGGCGCGTTCCTGGAGCAGCTGGTGGCGGACCTCAAGGCGCTCTACGCGCGCACCGATCTTTCGGCGGATGACAAGCTGCGCGAGCGCGAGCGCCTGTTCGCCGACGCGCAGCGCCGGTTCGCCGAGCAGGTGCGGCCGCGGCTGCGGGTGGACACCTTCGCCAGCTTTACACGCGACCCGCTGAACAACGCCACCCTCATCTCGCGGCACATCTACTATGACCGGCTGGGGCTTTTCGAAGAGGTCTACCGATCGCGCAACGGCGACTTTACCCGGGCGGTGAACGACATCGTGGCCGCCGCGCGCAGCAACAAGGCCGATCCCTACGCCGCCGTGCAGGCCCTGGTCACCCCCGCTGGAGGTGGATGATGACGATCCCGCGCCCCGCCGTCCTTCTCGCGCTCCTGCTCGCCGCCTGCGCGGGCGGCGACGAGCCCGCCCAGGCCCCGCAGACCGCGGATTCCGCGCGCGCCGCCCAGCCGGCCGCCGTCGCGCAGGCCGCCAATTCCGCGCCGTCCGCATCCACGCCCGCGGCACCGGACCCGCCCGCCGCGCCGCGGGACACCATGCTCACGCCGTGGCGCGCGCTGGAGATGCCCAGCGAGCCATGGGACCAGAGCGCGGCGGATCCGGAGGCGCTGCTGCGGCGCGTCCGCGACGTGGTGGCCGCGCAACTGGAGGAGCCGGACGGCAGCGTGCTCCCCACGCGCATGGAGTCGCAGGCCGCCGACAGCGCCGTCGGCATCCTGGTCCACCCCGA
Organism: Longimicrobium sp.; assembly: GCA_036259455.1. Lineage (GTDB taxonomy): Bacteria > Gemmatimonadota > Gemmatimonadetes > Longimicrobiales > Longimicrobiaceae > Longimicrobium. The sequence goes on from DATABT010000781.1 coordinate 8,505, forward strand.
CCTGGCGGACGATTCCGTGCGGGACGTCGAGTTCCGCCTGCACATGCGCCGGGAGGGCTCCAACTGGCGCGTCACCGGCGTGGACCGCCGCGAGCGCTGCCGCCGCGGCGTGGCCGACGGCGGCCTGTGCGCGTGACGGCGGTGAGCGTAGCAGGAGCAGGCCGGGGCGCGCGCCAGATCTTCGCTACCTCGCGCGCGGCGGCGGCAAGCGCGTGCACACGGCTGGCTCGCGCGGAGCGCGTACATTTGCCCAGCATTTACGAGGCTTGTCGGGCGGCCGCTTTGTGTACATCTTAGGGAAAATCCAGCCGCGATCAGCGGTCTGAAGGGCCCCGCCGCTCCAGAAAAGCGGTGGATGGACGCAGCAGAGAGCCGCCGGAGCACCCGCGCCGGCGG
>DATABT010000782.1:0-3252 GCA_036259455.1 Longimicrobium sp.
GGATGAAGATGCAGCGGAGGGTCGTGGCGGCGCTGGCGATGGTTGCCTTGGCGGCGTGCGGACCATCGGGCGGACCGTCCGCGGGGGGCGGCAACGCGCGCACGATCTCCGAAGAGGAGATCCGGGAGAGCCGAACCAACAACCTGTTCGATACCGTGCAGCGGCTGCGGCCCTCGTGGCTGGCGCCGAAGTACCAGGGCGCCACGCGCGGCTATCCCACCATCTTCATCGGCTCGCAGCGGTACGGCGAGATCGACTACCTGCGCACCGTGGAAGTCGCCAACGTGCGCGAGGTCCACTACTTCGACCCCATCGCCGCCTCGTCGCGCTTCGGCCGCAACGTCCCCTTCGGCGTCATCCAGATCATCCTCGACGTCGGCGGGTGAGGGGGGTTCGCGCAAGAGCAGAGGACGCGGAGGGCTCATCACCGGCTCTCCCTCATCCGTTCTGCGGGAGGTCCCTCTCTTCCTTGGGTGAATCCTACCGGTACCTCTACGCCCATCCAACTCGTATCTCTACGCTGATCCTACTTACTTTCGTACGCCGTTCCTACTATATTCCCGCACCGCTGAGCGCATTCGAAATTTTGTCATCGTACAAGGCGCATGACAGAGACAGCCCCGCGCGACACGGCATTGGGGTGGTGGCAAGCGCAAATCGAGCAGGAAAACTACGCGGGCGCTGCCGAAGAGCTCCCTGACGCGGCCGCCCAGAAGTATCTCCGGGACAACGCCCTCATCGCATCGACGCCGGGCGGGTGGGGGTGGGTTGTCCTGGGCCCCGCCAGCCCCGACGCCGACTCCGCGCTACGCCAGAACTACTGGCGCCTCGTCCGCGTGGTGCTGCGGAGCTACGCGCCGGCCGCCATCGATCGCATTTCCGCGGTGCGCCTGTTGATGGGAGAAGCGTCGACCCCGCCGCTGCTCCATGTCACGCACGCGGCGAGCGCCAGCGAACGCAAGCTGGAGGTGGTCGCGGGGCTCACCATCTACCTTCGACCCGCGCCGCCGCGCACGGATCGCCAGATCGTGGCCGACGAGATGCAGGTCGACGGCATCTCATTGCCCGTTGCCAGCCCTGCACGCGTGCTGCTCTCGCTTACGGTCACGGACATTCGCGAGCACCGGGACCTGGTGCTCACATGGCTGCAGAGCCTGGTGCTGGCCCAGCCGGAGCTGGAGGAAACATACGAGCGCGACCCGCGCCCGGTACTGCTCGCGCGCATCGGCCACCTCGCCGAGGCGGTGGGCAACCGCCGGCTCGCGGAGCAGGTGGGCCGTGTAGCGAACGCGTTCCAGCGATCGCGGCCCAGCCGCACCATCACCGGGGTGGGACGCGATCTGGTCATCCCGCAGTACATTTCCGCGCAACCTTCGCTGCGGGAGCCATGGCTGGACCGGTTGCGCGCCAAGCTCGCGCGAGCGGCGGAGGTGAGCGCCAAGATCGTGCGCCAGAGCGGCGTCGACCTCACCCCCGCCCCGCGCGCGACGGTTCTGCGGCAGGCGCGGACCGCCAAGGCGGAGGATACGTACCACTCCACCACCATCGAAGGATACCGCATCACGCGCGAACACGTTCACGTGGTGCTCGAAGGAGCGCCGCTGAACAGCCCCGACCGCGCGGAGATGGAGCGCCTGATGGCCCTCAAGGGGTACTCGCAGGCGTTCGAACGCATGCTGCAGTTCGTGACCGAAGCGCCGGACAGCGTGCGGCTCACGGAGTCGATGGTCCTGGACCTGTTCGTGGAGCTGTGGGGGCCGTCCGTAGACGCGGAGATCATGACGGCCGCCGAACTGCGCGGGTGGAGAAAGGCGCCCGTGTACATCCGCGGCAGCGCGTACGTGCCGCCCGCGCCCGGCAAGGTGCCACAGTTGATGCGCGTGTGGGCCGACACGTTGAACGAGATGGAGATGGCGCTGGACGGTGTCTCGCGCGCGGCCATCGCACACTGGTCGTTCGTCCACGTTCACCCGTTCATGGACGGCAACGGGCGCCTTTCACGGCTGTTGATGAACCTCGTCCTGTGCTCCGCAAGGCTGCCGTGGACCATCATCCGCGCGGAAGAGCGGGCCGACTACTTCGACGCGCTGGAGCAGGCGCACATCCGCGAAGACTACGCGCCGTTCGCGCGCTTCATCGCCACGCGCGTAAGACGGGCGCAGGACAATGGGTAATCCGGCCCCATTCGGATTGGCGTACGCGGTCTGGTAGGATTGGCGTAGGAATACGAGTTGGATTGACGTAACCAAAGCACGTGCGCGAGGTTTACCTCGCTTCGCCGACGCCGTGCAGCGAGACACGAACCCAGTCCACCAGCGGACGGGCGGCGCGGAGGGAGTCGGTGAGCCAGTCGAGCGCCTCGTCGTGCGTGGCGGTGCGGGCGTCGCGCTCGCGCCAGACGATGTAGCTCTTGAGCTTGATGTACTCGATGAGCGGCGTGGCGTCGCTGTAACCGCGCGGCGGACGCGTCAGCCTGTCGCCCTGCAGTTCGCCCCACGTCTTTCTGAAGCCGCGGGAGCGCAGCACCCTCTGCAGCCGCTCCGGGTGCTCGGCGATGGAGTCGCGCAGGCGGCCGAGCGTCGCCGGCTCCGGCATCCAGATGCCGCCGGCGGCCAGCATCGTCCCCGCGTGGTCGATCTCGAAATAGTAGCCGGGCGGGCCGCCGCGTCGTGGGCTGTCGCTGATGTGCGCGCTGAACGTGGTCTTGTACGGCGACTTGTCGCTGCTGAACCGCACGTCGCGGTAGATGCGGAAGATGCAGTCCCTGGGGTCCTTCCACCGCATGCCCTCGTCCCATTCCGCCACGCGGGCGATCACCCGGCCCACGAAGTCCGTGAACTGGTCGCGCAGGGCCTGGTACTCGGAGCGGTGCGCCTCGAACCAGGCGCGCTCGTTGTTCTCCGCCAGGTCGGCCAGGTACGCGGTGAGCCGCGGAAAGTCCATCATCCTCAATCCCCCGGAAAAGACTGGTTCATCGCGGATATCGTTGCACGCACGAAGTCTGCGCCGTGAACTGTCATTTCGAAGGAGGCGCCCACGAGGACTTGCCTCATGCAGGATCTTGTTGCGCCGACTGAGAAATCTACTCACCCACGCTCATGGCTGGCCGCACGTCCCGGGACCCGCTTCCGTGCGGCGCATCGGAGGCGGGTCCCGGGACGTGCGGCCAGCCATGAGCGTGGGTGAGTAGATTTCTCAGTCGGCGCAACAAGATCCTGCATGAGGCAAGTCCTCGTGGGCGCCTCCTTCGAA
>DATABT010000783.1:0-2402 GCA_036259455.1 Longimicrobium sp.
GCGCTGCTGCTGGAGGATGCGGACGATGCGCGGATCACGCCAGTCATCCGGATGCCGGACGATCCCGCCGGCTACGCGAACCGCCTGTACGCCGCGCTGCACGAGTTGGACGCCGCCGGCTGCGACGCCATCCTGATCGACCCGCCTCCGGATGCCCCCGCCTGGGCCGGCGTCCGCGACCGCCTGCGCCGCGCCGCGACCTCCTAGCAGCATTTCACGCGCAGGGTGCCGGGAAAAGGATGAGGACACGGAGAATCGCCACCCTCTTCAACTTTTCTCCTCGTGCTCCGCGTGAACATCAGGGGTCTGGACGCACCAGTGACTTCGGTTCATGTTTGGTCGCACCCATGCGCACTTCGTGTACTTGCGCGCCCTCGCCATCCCCACGGAGGCTCCCGATGCCCGTGACGACTTCGCACCGACCCGGCACCTTCTCGTGGATCGACCTGGCCGCGCACGACGTGGACGCGGCGGAGCGGTACTACACGCGGCTGTTCGGCTGGACGGCGGAGCGCATGCCGTACGGGCCGGAGCCGGACGACGTGTACGTGATGCTGAAGAAGGACGGGCGCGATGCCGCGGCCATGTACAGCATGGACCCGACGCAGAAGTCGCAGGGGATGCCGTCCGCGTGGCTCTCGTACGTCACCGTGGCGAGCGCGGACGAGGCCGCGGCGAAGGCGCGCGAGCTGGGCGCGACCGTGCTGGCGGACGCGTTCGACGTGATGGACGTGGGGCGGATGGCGCTCATCGGCGACCCCGCCGGCGCCATGTTCGCCGCCTGGCAGCCGGGCCGCCACGTGGGCGCGGGGATCAAGGACGAGCCCGGCTCCCTCTGCTGGAACGAGCTGGCCACGCGCGACAAGGACCTGGCGGCGGACTTCTACGGGCGGCTCTTCGGCTGGACGCCCGTTCCCTTCGAGGGGAGCCCCGTGCCGTACACCATGATGATGAACGGCGACGCGCCGGTGGGCGGCATCTACACCATGCCCGCGCGCATGGAGGGGATGCCGCCGCACTGGGCGCCGTACTTCGCCGTGGAAGACACGGACGCCACCGTGCGGCTCTCCGACGAGCTGGGCGGAACCACGATGATGCCGCCGGAGGACATCCCGCAGATCGGCCGCTTCGCCATGCTGCGCGACCCGCAGGGCGCCCTGTTCTACGTCATCCGCCTCGCGCCGCGGGAGTTATAAACAGACGGCTGCGGATACGCCCGAAACTCGCGGGCGGATGGACGCGTATCACGCCGCTCCGGTGCAGCGGGCCGATGCACTGGCGCAAACGGGGGATCGAGCGTAAACTGATACGGCGCCGCACGATCCCACCCGCGGCCGCGTCTCTCACCGCAGGAAACCCACCGCCATGACCACTGCTATTTCGATTCGCAGGCTGGGTGCGCTCTCCGCGATCGCGCTGCTGTTCGGCGCCGCCGCGGCCGACACCGCCAGCGCCCAGATCGGCGGCCGCCTTCGCGGCGCCGTGAACCGGGTGACGGGCGGGCGCGTGAGCATCGACCAGCTCATCGGGGGCAACCAGCCCATCACCACCAGCCTTGAGCATGCGCGCTGGGCGGTGGATTCGCTCGACAACTTCACCCCGCGCGAGGCCAAGCGCTCCATGCTGGAGCTGCAGCGCACGCCCAACGGCGGGTTCGTGCTGCAGCCCGGCTACTGGGAAATGCACACGCAGAGCTACTGCCTCAAGGCCGGCACGCACGGCCCCGGCGGCGGCGACGGGTACATTTTCGCGCCCACCACGGGCCCGGCCGAGGACGCGGTGACCACCATCCTGCGCAACTCGGTGAACCACCCCGAGATCCAGCAGAGCGAGATCCAGACGCTGCTGTGGGCCATCATCGCGCGGGCCAAGTTCGAGGACCTGTCGCCGCAGCACAAGGCGACGGCGTCGCGGCTGCTCACGCCGCAGCAGCTGACGGCGCTCAACCGCAGCGCGCTGGACCTGATTCCCGGTGACGAGATGGGCGCCATGCTCAACCGCGTTCCGGGCCCGCTGCGCCAGATCGTGGAGGCGGAGAACCAGCTGCGCCGCATGGTGACGGACCCGGGCGCGAGCTTCGCCGAGATGGAGCGGGTGGCCGTGCTGGCGGGCGCCGTGGGCATGGGCCCGGGCAGCCGCGCGGTGCCCAGCGGCCGCTGGTCGCTGCACCCGGACGGGTACTACGTCCGCTACATCCCGCAGGGGTACAGCTACACGGTCACGCAGATCTGGGTGCCGCAGGGCTCCCCGGCCGTGGGCAAGGAGTACGACCCGGCCACGCACATCGCCGTCCCCGGCAACACCAGCCGCCAGCGCCTGGTGCAGTCCGGCCGCGCGCACCAGCAGAGCTGACGCGTGTAGCTCGGACGAAGCACGAGAGAGCGGGCCGGCATCGCACGATG
>DATABT010000784.1:0-2115 GCA_036259455.1 Longimicrobium sp.
CCCGCCCGCGCCGGCGCCGGCTCCGCGCGATTCAGCAAAGGCTCCGCCGCGCAGCCGGGGCTGACGGAAGAAAAACGCAGTATACGCAGAGTGTAAAAGGAGAGTGCGCAGAGGAGATACTCCTCCGCGTACTCTCTTTTCTCCTCGGCGTACTGCGCGTTCAAATGCCGTCGAGGATCGCGAGAACCTTGCGGATTCCGGCGGACCGCGCGATGATGCTAAAAAATCCGCATCTCATCCCTCCCCCTGACGACCGCACATCACATGAAACGCCGGGAGTTCATCCAGCGCGGCACCCTGGGCACGGCGGGGCTGGCGCTGCTGCAGCCGCGAATTCTGCGCGCGGGCCGCATGCAGGACGCCGACGAGCGCGAGCTGGCGGCGCGGGCCCTGGACGCGGCGCGCTCCGCGGGCGCCGGCTACGCCGACGTGCGCATCCAGCGCAACCGCACGCAGTCGCTGGGTACGCGCGAGCGGCAGATCACCGACTTCGAAGACGCGGAGACGTACGGCTTCGGCGTGCGCGTGCTGGCGGATGGGGCGTGGGGCTTCGCCGCCAGCAGCGAGGTGAACGCGGAGGAGGTGGTGGGCGTGGCGCGGCAGGCGGTGGCGCAGGCGCGGGCCAACGCGCGTACGATGACGCGGCCGGTGGAACTGGCGCCGGTGGAGGCGTTTCCCGACGCGCGGTGGGAATCGCCCATGCGCATCGATCCGTTCGGCGTGCCGGTAGAGGAGAAGGTGGCGCTCCTCATCCAGGCCAACGAGGCGGCGCTGCGGGTGCCGCGTGCGCGCTTCGTCAACACCTCCGTCTTCTTCGTCCGCGAGGAGAAGGTGTTCGCCAGCACGGCGGGGTCGTACATCGTCCAGACCCTCACCCGCACCTTTCCGGTGACGACGGTGACCGCGGTGGCGGAAGATGGTTCGGACTTCCAGACCCGGCAGAGCACGGACGTGCCTCCGCGGGGGCTGGGTTACGAGTACGTGGTGGATGCGGATCTCCCCGCGCGCGCCGCCGTCTGGGCAGAGGAGGCGGCCGCCAAGCTGTCCGCCAGGCCCGTGGAGCAGGGGCGGTACGACCTGGTGCTGCTGCCCACGCACCTGCGGCTCATCATCCACGAGTCCATCGCCCACCCGACGGAGCTGGACCGCATCATGGGGTACGAGGCCAACTACGCCGGCACGTCGTTCATCCACCCGCCGCAGGACTTTCTGGGCCGGTTCCGCTACGGGCCGGAGATCATGAACGTGCAGGCGGAGCGCAGCGCGCCGGGCTCGCTGGCCACCACCGGCTGGGACGACGAGGGGGTGCGCCCGGACGAGTACTTGATCGTCAAGGACGGCATCCTGAACGACCTGCAGACCACGCGCGAGCAGGCGCCCATGCTGGCGGACTACTACCGGCGGACGGGGCGCCCCGTGCGCAGCCACGGCAACAGCACCGCGGAAAGCTGGGCGCACGTGCAGTTCCAGCGGATGCCCAACGTGAACCTGATGCCGCACCCGGACCGCGACGTGCCGCTGGACGAGCTGGTGGCGGGGGTGGAGAACGGGATCCTGATCGACGGGCACGGCTCGTTCTCCATCGACCAGCAGCGATACAACGGGCAGTTCGGCGGGCAGGTGGCGTGGGAGATCCGCAACGGGCGCCGGGGCGAGATGCTGCGCGACGTGGCGTACCAGATCCGCACCCCTGAATTCTGGAACTCGATGGACCTGGTGGGCGGCCCGTCGACGTACTGGGTGGGCGGCACCTTCTTCGACGGCAAGGGCGAGCCGTCGCAGCTCAACGCCGTCTCCCACGGCTCCCCCTGCGCGCGGTTCCGCCAGGTGAACGTGATCAACACGGGGCGGCGGGGGTGATGGGGGGACGGGGTGATGGCGCGTCCGTAGGGTGGCGCGTGTCGCTCGTGGGTGAACCCGATGGTATGGTCTTGCCTCCGCGACCCCGGGCTAAAGCCCGGGGCTATGAATGCCATAAGCCCTGTCTTTGCTCGTTCCTCGCAAAACCGGGCTTCACCCGCTCGCGTTCAGCCACGTCCGGCGCGCGTCGCCCGGAAACATCAATTTCGTGAGTAGCGGGAGCGCGAAAGAGGTTACACCCTCTCCCTCTCCCAC
>DATABT010000785.1:0-4227 GCA_036259455.1 Longimicrobium sp.
CAGCCTGCCTGCCGTTGCTGCTGGCCGCGTGCGGCCGCGACGCCCCCGCATCCGCCGAGGCTTCCGCAGCCCTTTTCGCCACCTCGCCCACCACCGGCGCGCAGCTCGCGGTGGTGAGCGGCGGGGTTCAGGCCGCCACGCCGGGCCGCCGGCTGGCGGCGCCGGTGGTGGTGCGCCTGCGCGACCACCAGGGAAAGCCCCTGGCCAACCAGCAGATCGTCTTTGCGCCGTCCGCCTACGGCGACGCGGACCCGCAGCTGGGGCGCACGGACGCGAACGGCTACGCACGCACCGTCTGGACGCTGGGCCCGGCGGTGGAAAGGCAGAGCCTGCAGGTGAGCGGCGCGGGTGCCGCGCTGTGGGTGTCGGCGAACGCGCGCCGCGGCACGGGGACGCGCATCTCTCTCGTCAAGCGCGACGGCGACGAGCAGACCGCCGCCGTCCGGGCGCAGCTCCCGCTCTCCATCCAGGCCACGGTGGTGCGTGACGACGGCTCGGTGATTCCGGGCGCCGTCGTCACGTTCACGGCGGGGCAGGGCGGCCGGGTGGACCCGGCGACCGTCCGTTCCACGTCCGCCGGGGTCGCGCAGGTGCGGTGGACGCTGGGGCCCGGCAGCGGGAGGCAGACGCTGACGGCGTCCGTGCCCGGCGCGGAGCCCGTCGCCTTCACGGCCACCGCCACGAGCAGCGTGGCGCGCCAGCCGGCCACGCTGCGGCTGGCGCCGGACTCGCTGGTGCTGGACGTGGGCGCCTCGTCCGCCTTCACCGCCGTCATCCGCGACGAGACGGGTGCGCAGATCCCCGGAAACGCGCCGGCGTGGTCGTCGTGGGATCCCGGCGTGGCCACGGTGGACTCGCTGGGCAACGTGCGCGGCGTGTCCGTGGGCACGGCGCGGGTGACGGCGCGGGTGGGCGCGCTCTCCGCGTCGGGCACGGTGCGGGTGCATCCGGCGGTCCCCGTCTCCATCCAGGTGATGCCGGACAGCCTGGCGCTGGACGTCGGCGCGACCGGGCAGCTCACGGCCGTGCTGCGCGACGCGGCGGGGAACGTGGTGACGGGGCCGGCGCCCGTCTGGTCGTCGTCCAGCGCGGCCGTGGCGGCGGTGGACGCGCAGGGCCAGGTGCGCGGGGTGGCGGCGGGGGAGGCGCAGGTGACGGCGACGGTAGGTGCGCTCTCCGCGTCGGCGCGGGTACGGGTGCGCGGCCGGTTCCCCAGCCTGGAGATCGCGCCGGACTCGCTGGTGCTGGACGTCGGCGTCTGGGGCCGGCTGTTCACCGTCGCGCGGGACGCGTCCGGCCAGCCGGTGCTGAACCATCACCTGGAATGGTCGACCTCGGCGGACCAGGTGGTGTTCGTGGACGGGGGAGGCAACCTGCTCCCCATGGCGCCGGGCACGGCGCGGATCACCGCCCGGTGGGGGAACCTCACCGCGTCGGCCACGGTGCGGGTGCGTCCCCGCCCGCGGGCGGGGCTTACCATCCCGCAGATCCAGAAGCGGGTGTCGTCCACCGGCGGCAGCATCGACCCCTCCACGCGCGACGTGGTCCTCAACTGGTGGATCCACCTTTCGGAGCGCAACGTGAGCGCCGTCTCCATGCGCATCCGCAGCCCCCTGGGCCGGACGATCGGCTGCACGAACGTGGACGCGGTGAGCGGGTTCCGCAACGAGTTCAGCTGCCGGCTCACCCTTCCCCGCGGGTCGGAGCACGGGGTGTGGCACGTGGACCAGGTGACGGTGACGAAGGATGGGCAGACGACCACCTTCACCAGCGCGGACCTGGACGCCATGGGCACGCTGGGGCGCAGGTTCGACGTGTTCGGACCGGGCGCGGACACGCAGCCGCCGCTGGTCCGCACGCTGTGGCCGCACCAGGGCACGCGCTATTCGGACCGCTACTACCTGCAGATCGGCGTCGTGGACCACGTGTCGGGCGTGGCGAGCGTACGCATCACGGTGCGCGGCCCGGGCGGGGCGACGCACAGTTGCGTGGCAAGCCAGTCGTACGGCCCGCTGGCCAGGGTTGGCGGAGGGGTGTGCCTTCTGCCGCTGCGGCCGGGGAGCGGCACGTGGGAGGTGGTGTCGGTGGAGGTGCAGGACGGCGCCGGCAACCGCGCGACGTACACCCCGCAGCAGATTGCCGAGATGGCCGGCGGCATGAGCGAGGCGCCGTTCTTCGTCTACTCCTTCACGCCCTGACCGCCCGACGGGCGTAGACGGCGGGACTCACGCGGAGACGCGGAGGGCGCGGAGAACTTCTCCGTGTTCTCCGCGTTCGCCGTCGCGGACTGCATGGCAGGATTCGGAGAGCTTCGGGCGATGTGGTGCGGGCGGCCGCCCCCTCCCCGGCCCTTCCCCGCAAGGAGCGCGGGGGAGGGAGGTGCAACGCACCGCGGGAAGTGCGATCGAACTCTCCCCTCTCCGCGAGGCACCAGCGGGCAGGGGCCGGGGAAGGGGCCCCACGGATCGTCCTCCCGTCGTGTACCGGCGAATCTCTCCGTTGCCCGCGCCCGCCCTCCGCTGCATCTTCCGCGGCCCGGCATCCATCCACCGATCCCGATCCGCGTCCATCGACCGTGACGAAGCATCCCGCGCCCGACCTCGTTCTGACAGCCCGCCGCATCCACGTGCTGGGCGACCGCCCGCCCGCGCGGGCGCTGCTCATCCGCGGCGCTCGCATCGCCGCGGTGGGGACGGAGGACGAGGTGCGCGCGGCGGCGCTCCCCGGCGCGCGGACGGAGCACGTGGACGGCGTCGTCACGCCAGGGCTCACGGACGCGCACGTGCACCTGACCACGTGGGCGCTCGCGCGTCGCCGCGTGGACCTGAACGCCGCCCGCACGGTGGAGGAGGGCGTCGCGATGGTCGCGGAGGCGGCCGCGTCGGGCGAGGGCTGGGTGCGCGGGCTGGGGTGGGACCGGCACCGCTGGGGCGGGCTCCCCACGAAGGAGCCGCTGGACCGCGTCTGCCCGGACCGCCCCGCGTTCCTGCTGAGCCACGACATCCACGCCGCGTGGGTGAACACCCAGGCGCTGCGCCGCTGCGGCATCACCCGCGATACGCCGGACCCCGCGGGCGGCGAGATCGTGCGCGACGCGGCCGGCGAGCCGACGGGCGTGCTGCTGGAGAAGGCCGTGCGGCTCGTGGAATCCCATCTCCCCAGGGAGCCGGCGGAGGAGGTGCGCGCGGCCCTGCTGGAGGCGCAGGCGGAGGTCCATCGCCTGGGCCTTACCGGCGTGCACTCGGTGGAGGTTACGGGGATCGAGGACTGGAGCTCGATGGAGCAGGACGGGCTCCTGCGGCTGCGCGTGCTGCAGTCCATCCCCCTCCCCCGGCTGGACCACGCCATCGGGCTGGGGATGCGCAGCGGCTTCGGGAGCGAGTGGCTGCGCATCGGCGGGGTAAAGATGTTCCTGGACGGCGCGCTGGGCTCGCGTACGGCGCGCCTGCGGCAGCCGTACGAGGGCGGCGGCCCGGACGACCTGGGCATTTGCACGCTGGAGCCGGAGGACTTTCGCGAGATCGTGCGCCGCGCCGCCGACGCGGGGATCGCCAGCACCGTGCACGCCATCGGCGACGCGGTGGTGGAACTGGCGATCGGCGTCCTGGGCTCCGCTCCGCGTCCGCGCGCCATGCCGCACCGCATCGAGCACGTGCAGCTGTGCCCACCGGACCTGTGGGAGCGCGCCGGCCGCTCCGGCGTGGTCGGCTCCATGCAGCCGGTGCACGTGATGACGGACATCCCCGCAGCCGAGCGCCACTGGGGGCACGAGCGCTCGCGCGGCGCCTACCCGTTCGCGCCCCTGCTGCGCGCGGGAATGACGCTCGCGTTCGGCAGCGACGTGCCGGTGGAGACCTGCGATCCGCGGCTGGGCCTGTTCGCCGCCGTACGCCGCGTGGGGTGGGACGGCGCACCCGCGGAGGGGTGGTGGATGGAGAACGCCGTCACCCCGGAGCAGGCGCTGCGCGCGTACACCGAGGGTCCCGCGGTGGCCGCCGGCCTGGAGCACCGCCAGGGCCGCCTCCTCCCCGGCTACGACGCCGACCTGGTGGCGTGGGACGTGGATCCGCTGGACTGCGAGCCGGACGCGCTGCGCGAGATGAGGTGCGTGCTGACCATGGTCGGCGGCCAGGTGGTGCAGCGGGTTTGACGTGATGGAGTGAAAGAGTGATGGAGTGATGGAGTGATGGAGTGATGGAGTGATGGAGTGATGGAGTGATGGAGTGA
>DATABT010000786.1:0-7135 GCA_036259455.1 Longimicrobium sp.
CTGAGAAATCTACTCATCCGTGCTGGTGATCCGGCCCACGGCTCGGTCCTCGACGCGCTTCCGTGCGGCGCATCGGAGGCGGGTCCCGGGACGTGCGACCAGCAATGAGCGTGGGTGAGTAGATTTCTCAGTCGGCGCAACAAGATCCTGCATGAGGCAAGTCCTCGCGGGCGCCTCCTTCGAAATGACAGCTCACGGCGCAGACTTCGTGCGTGCAACGAAATCCGCGATGAACCAGAAATCTACTCACCCGTGCTGGTGCCACGCCCCGCTCGACGAACCTCGTCCGGGGTCCCTTCCATTCAGGGGAGCTGCCGCGCGGAACCCGACGAAACGCAAGCGTTTGCGGCGCGACCGAAGGACCTTCTGTCCGCACCGGATGGCTGGCTCCAGATTCGTGAAGCCAACCCCTCGGTTCGGCCGGCAAGGTCCTTCGGTCGGCGCCAGAGTTCCGCTTGTCAGCAGATTGTCGCGCGGCGCCTCCCTCCTGAGAAAGGCGCCTCGGCAGAAGCCCCTCATCGCCCGCAACAACCGGCTTTCTGACGTGATGGGAGGCGCCCCGCGTCTACAGGCGCTGAATAGAAAGGTGCCCGGCCCGGCGGAGGGCCCCTCCCCCGGCCCCGCCCCCGGCCCCCTCCCCGCTCGTTCCTCGCGGAGAGGGGGAGAACTGCCTTCATCGCACGCGGTGCGCGCAGCGCCGGATGACTCAGGATGACGTCTTCGCCGGATGCGGGACCCCGCGTCCGTGTCGTTTCCGCCGCGCCGTCCGCGGGACCTGGTTCTGGCGGTACGCACGGAAACTTTCGCCGCGGACCGGCGTACCCAACCGGGCCCGCGCGGTTGTGCAGAACGGCCACGCGGCGAATATTCGATGATTCGCCTGCACGGCCCGCCCCGCGCGCCCCATCGCAGGCCGTTCTTTTCAGCGAGACCGCGCCATCGTGTCCACCCCCCGCAGCCGGAACGCCCCCGCCGCCAAACCGCTGGTGAGCGAAGAATCTTCCCCGTCCGCCCCGCAGCCGCTGGACAAGGCGGAGCTCAAGGGCATCCTGCGCGGCAAGCGCGGCAAGGTCCCCCCCAGGGGCGGCAAGGCACCCGCGCCGGAGAGCGGCGGCCCGCTGGAGGGGCTCAAGTCCATCCTGGTGGCCGTCCTGCTCTTCTTCGTCATCCGCACCTTCATCGTCACCGCGTACTCCATCCCGTCGGAGAGCATGGAGGACACGCTGCTGGTGGGCGACTACCTGATGGCGAACAACGCGCTCTTCGGCGCCACGCTGCCCTTTACCAACATCAAGCTCCCCGCCCTGCGCGACCCGCGGCGCGGCGAGATCGTGGTGTTTCGCCCCACGTACAACGAGCCGCAGATCGACGTGGTCAAGCGGGTGATCGGCGTGCCTGGCGACACGCTGCAGATGTCCAACGGCGAGTTGTTCCGCAACGGCGACCGGGTGAACGAGCGGTACGCGCACTACGACGAGGCGTACGACGATGCCATTCCGCTGGAAGGCTTCGGGCTGATGGATCCCACCATCCGCCCCGACGCGTACGGCGCCAAGAACCACCTGCCGCTGCTGCTGCCGTCGGTGAACCCCCGGGACTATCGCCCCTCGCGCAACAACTGGGGGCCGCTGGTGGTTCCCGCGGGGCACTACTGGCTGATGGGCGACAACCGCGACCAGTCGCTGGACTCGCGCTTCATGGGCCCGATCCCGCGGCGCACCATCCGCGGCAAGCCGCTGTTCATCTACTACTCGTTCGACAAGCAGGCCGGCGCGCCCTTCCCGGCGTTCATCACGGCCGCGCGGTGGAAGCGCATCGGCACGCCCATCCACTGAGCCGCGGACGATGAGCCTGGCGCCTCCGGCCCCGCCGAGCGCGCCGGAGGCCCTTCCCTCCGGCGGCGGCCCCGACCCCGCGACCCTCCCCGATCCACCCGGCAACCCCCGGCGCGGCAGCTACCTGCGCGTGGTGCGCTTCGGCCGCGACCCGCTGCGGGCCATCCAGCGGCTGCACGCGCGCTGGGGCGACGTGGCCCTCACCTGGCTGGGAAGCCGGCGGATGTACGTCCTCGGCCATCCGGACCTGGTCCGCGACGTCCTGGTCACCCACAACCGCAACTTCATCAAGAGCTTTGCCCTGCAGCGCGCCCGCGTGCTTCTGGGCGAGGGGCTGCTCACCAGCGAGGGCGACTTTCACCTGCGCCAGCGCCGCCTCAGCCAACCCGCCTTCCATCGCGACCGCGTGACGGCGCTGGCGGGGACGATGGTGCGCTACGCCGACGACGCGGCGGACCGCTGGCGGGCGGGGATGGAGGTGGATGCCACCCGCGAGATGAACCGGCTGACGCTCGCCATCGCGGGAATGACGCTGCTGGGCGTGGACGTGGAGGGCGAGGCGGACGAGATCGGCCGCGCGCTCACGGACGCGCTGGGGCTCTTCGACCGGCTGCACAACCCGCTGGCACCGCTGCTGGACCGGCTCCCCGTTCCCGGCACGCTGCGGATGCGCCGCGCCCGCGAGCGGCTGGACGCCACCATCTACCGCGCCATCGCCGAGCGCCGCGCCTCCACGGACGAGCGCGACGACCTGCTGGGGATGCTGCTGGCCGCGCGCGACGAGGAGGGCGACGGCGGCGGGATGACGGACGTGCAGCTGCGCGACGAGCTGCTGACGCTCTTTCTGGCCGGCCACGAGACGACGGCCAACGCGCTCGCCTGGACCTGGCACCTGCTCGCCCGTCATCCGCAGGCGGAGGCGCGGCTGCACGAGGAGCTGCGGACCGTCCTGGGCGGCCGCGCGCCCACGGCGGCGGATTACGGCGCGCTCCCCTTCACCCGCGCCGTGCTGGCGGAATCGATGCGCCTCCATCCGCCCGCGTGGGGGATCGGACGGGAGCCGCTGCAGGACTTCGCGGCGGGCGGGTACCGCGTGCGCGCGGGGAGCATCGTGCTGGTGAGCCCGTGGATCCTGCACCACGACCCGCGCTGGTGGGGCCCGGACGTGACGGAGTTTCGCCCGGAGCGCTGGCTGGCGCCGGACTTCGAGACCGGCCTGCCGCGCTTCGCGTACTTTCCCTTCGGCGGCGGTCCGCGCAAGTGCATCGGCGAGGGATTCGCGTGGATGGAGGGCGTGCTGGCGCTGGCGACACTCGCCCGCCGCTGGCGCCTGCGCCACGTTCCCGGCGCGGAAGTGGTGGGCAAGCCCGGCATCACCCTGCGCGCCGTCGGGCTGCGGATGCGCGTGGAGGCCGTGTAGGGGTACGAAGGTACGACGTGGAATAGCCTTGTGGGGGCGGGCTCGCGTCTGGCGGTTGACGCCGTCTGCCGTTGCCGTCAGGCAGTTGAAGCCCCGCGCGGTTTGTGGGGCTTTTCGCTTTTGTTGCGGCGAGTTCACTCGCTCCGGCGCGGCGCCCGCCGGGCGATCCGTCACCGCCGCCCATCCCCCCAACCCTCGCGCGCCTCCTGTCCCGCCAGTAAGTTCCTGCGCTTTCCCTCACCCTTGGCGCGGAGAACAGAGTGGAGATGAGCGACAGGCGTGTTTCTACCATGGCGGGCGGCCTCGTGGGGTCGGAGATCCTCAAGATCGCCGCCGACATCCGCGCCCTGGTGGCGGGCGGCGCCGAAGTGTGCAACCTCACCGTCGGCGACTTCTCCCCGAAGCAGTTCCGCATTCCGCAGGTGCTGGAGCGCGACATCATCCAGGCGCTGCAGAACGGCGAGACCAACTATCCGCCCAGCGAAGGCGTGCCGGAGCTGCGCCGCGCCGTGGGCGACTTCTACCAGCGGTGGCTCGGGCTCACCTACGGCCTGGAATCCATCCTGGTCACCGCCGGGTCGCGCCCGGGCATCTTCTCCACCTACGCAGCCCTGGTGGACCCGGGCGACACCGTCGTCTATCCCGTGCCGTCGTGGAACAACAACCACTACGTGCACATGACCGGGGCGCGCGGCGTCGCGGTGGTCTGCGGGTCGGAGAATGCCTTCCTTCCCACGCGCGCGCTGCTGGAGCCGCACATTCGCGGCGCGCGGCTGCTTGCCCTCAACTCGCCGCTCAATCCGTCCGGCACCGCGTTCACGGCCGAGGCGCTGAGCGAGATCTGCGACCTGGTGCTGGAGGAGAACGCGCGCCGCGGGGCGGACGAGCGCCCGCTGTACGTGATGTACGACCAGGTGTACTGGATGCTCACCTTCGAGGGCACCACGCACGTGAACCCCGTCTCGCTGCGGCCGGAGATGCGGGAGTACACGGTGTTCGTGGATGGCATCTCCAAGGCGTTCGCGGCCACCGGCGTGCGCGTGGGATGGACGGTCGGGCCCGCGGACGTGACGAAGCGGATGATGAGCGCGCTGGGCCACGTGGGCGCGTGGGCGCCGCGCGCGGAGCAGCTGGCCACCGCGACGGTGCTGGCGGACACGGCCGCCATCGAGGCCTACCACGCGGAGATGAAGGTGGGCGTGCAGCGCCGGCTGGACGCGCTGTACGAGGGCGTGCAGGCCCTGGCGCAGGCCGGCTACCCGGTCCGGGCCATCCCGCCCATGGGCGCCATCTACCTGAGCGTGTGCTTTCCGCTGCACGGCTGGACCACGCCCAACGGCGCCGTGCTGGCGACCAACGACGACATCCGCCTCTACCTGCTGGACGCGGCCGGCCTGGCCGTGGTCCCCTTCCAGGCGTTCGGGATGACGGAAGACACGGGCTGGTTCCGCACCTCCGTGGGCGCCGTGTCGCTGGACCAGATCCGCGCCATGTTCGCGCGCCTGACCCCCGCCCTGGCCGCGCTCACCCGCCCGAACTCGTAAGCGATCACGGAAGAATGGTCTCACGCAGAGCCCGCACAGTGAGCAGCGTTTGCCCGTCGCGCAGAACAAACTCTGCTGACTCTGCTAACTCTGCGTGAGGATGCTTTTTCTGTTTCGCGCATGGGGAGCTGCAGGGGAAGTGCGTGAGTGCGTCAGTGCGTGAGTGGAGGATGAGGACTGGTGGGATCGGGGGATCGGATCGAACCATCCGGGGTGGAAGTGGCACCCAGTTGCACAGGCACGGAGGGCTTCCGCGCCATCCATCCACACCCGCCACTCCATCGATGATCACCAGGACACACCTTGCCGCGCTCGCCGCGGCCGCGCTCCTGGCCGCGCCCGCGCGGGCACAGCAGCCGCAGCCCGCCACCGCCGCACAGGCGCCCGCCGGCGTCACCGAGCGGCCGATCACCCTCGGCAGCGGGGAGTGGGCCGTCGAGGGCGTGCTCACGCTTCCCGCCGGCGACGGGCCCTTTCCCGCCGCGGTGCTGATGCACGGCTCCGGGCCCGGTACCCGCGACCTGGACGTGGGGCCCAACAAGGTGTTTCGCGAAGAGGCGTGGGGGCTGGCCGCGCGCGGCGTGGCCGTGGTGCGGTACGACAAGCGGAGCACGGCGCACGCGGCCCGGTTCCGCGCCCGCGGCCGCGCCGCCACGCTGGACGAGGAGTTCACGGAGGAGGGTGTCTCCGCCGTGCGGCTGCTGCAGTCCACCCCCGGCGTCGATCCACGCCGCGTGTACCTGATCGGCCACAGCCAGAGCACCCTCCTCACGGCGAAGGTGGCCAACCTCACGGGCGCCGCGGGCGTGGTGCAGATCGCCGCCAGCGCGCGCCCCGCCCACGCGCTGATCCGCGAGCAGGTGGAGTACACCACGTCGCTCACCGCGGCGGACTCGGCGCATCGCGCGCGGGCGGAGGTCATGCTGCGCGGCGTGGCGCGGATGGCGGACCCGGCCACGCCCGACACCGCCGTGGTGCTGGGCTTTCCCATGACCTACTGGCGCAGCACCGACCCGGCGAACGGGATGAGGGACATGGAGGCACTGCTGGCCCGGGGCGGCCGCGCGCTGGTGGTGCACGGCGGGCGCGACTACCTGGTGACGGACACCGACTTCGCCCTGTGGCGGGAGCGCTTCGAGGGCCGGCCCAGCATCACCCTGCGCCGCTACGCGGATTTGAACCACATGATGCAGCCCGGCGTGGGCCGCATGACCCCCGCCGAGTACGACGAGCGGCGCGAGGTCTCTCAGCAGCTGCTGCAGGACGTCGCGGAGTGGATCCGGGCGCAGTGATGAACGGAAGTGCGTGAGTGCGAATGCGGACAGAGGAACGGAGCAACAGAGGAGGCGCGTCACCTCTGTTGCTCCGTTCCTCTGTGTGACAATTCTTTTGCCGGATCTGGTACGATCCCGCTCCCGAAACGGATCGGGGTAACGCCTACTGCTGGCAGTCGGCGCGGGTGAACTGGATGGCCATGCCGGTGAGCGGCGTGGCGCCGAAGCCGGCAGCGCTCAGGATGACGGCGTTTGCGCGCAGGCGGTACGCCGCCGCCTGGATGTCGCGGTAGGTGCGTCCGGAGACGGAGCCCACCTCGCGAAAGCCGCAGCGCGGCGTCTCGTGGTTGTACACGCGGATGGAGCGCTCGTTGCGCGGCTCCAGCGTGGGGATCTGCGCCTGGCGGTTGCCGCGGGCCTGGCCGCACGCCGCGACCGCCATCAGGACAACCAGGGGGAGGATACGTCGCATCGGCCGACCTCTCGCGTCGTGGATGGTGAACTACTGCTGGCAGTCCGCGCGGGTGAACGCCACCGCCATCCCCGACAGCCCCGCGCCGCCGCCCCTGCCTCCGGAGTGCTGCGCGTCCAGAATGACCGCGTTGGCGTGCATGCGGAAGGCGCGGGCCTTGAGGTCGCGGTAGTCGCGGCCGGACACGTTGCCGACGTCCCGGAACCCGCAGCGCGGCACGCGGTTCCAGTAGATGCGGACGGCGTCCGCGTTCCGCGGTTCCAGCGAGGGGACGTCGGACGGCGGGGCGACCGCCGGGCCGCATGCCGCGAGCATGACCGCGACGGCAAAGCTGACGATGGAAAGTCGCATCGGGATCATCCGGTAGAAAGGTGAACGGCGGTCCGCGCGGGGAACCGGGCGTTTGCCGGGCGTGGATGGGAAACGTCTGCGGACGCACCGCCGCTCTGCACACCGGCGGCCACGTGGTTTCTTACCGTCCAACCGCCTCCGCCGCAACCGTTTGATGCGTCCGGCGGCCCGGCGCGCATCCGCAAATCGCCCTCTTGCGAGGACGCTCCCCGTCCGCCCGACGGAGAAGCGGGGGGGGG
>DATABT010000787.1:0-3386 GCA_036259455.1 Longimicrobium sp.
CGGCGGGCCGCGCGGCGATGGCCGCCCGCACCCCGGCGCTCCCGGACCTCGCGCCGGCCATGGCCTGCCCCGGGACCGCCGCGGCCGGCGGATCGACCGTGTGCCCGGACCTGGAGGACGCGCTGGGGGCGATGCTGGCCGGGCACGCGCCGGGCGCGTCCGCCATCGTGCAGGACGTGCGGACGGGCGCCGTGCTGGCCTACGCCGCCGCGGGCGACGATGCCAGCGGGCTGACCGAGCCGGTGCTCCCCGCGTCCGTGTGGAAGCTGGTGGTGTCGGCGCTCTGGTGGGAGCAGGGGCTGGGCGATGGCGAGCTGGCGTGCCCGGCCCGCCTGGACGTGGGCGGCGGACGCGTCCTGCGCAACTACGGCGCGATGCCGGCGCGGCTGGCGGGGCCGCGCGAGATGCTCGTCGTCTCCTGCAACACCGCCGCGGCCGGGATGGCGCTGCGCCTGCGCGACGCGGTGGGCGAGCGCGGCGTGCTGGACGGGGTGCGGCGGATGGGCTTCGGAGCGGCGGCGGACGGAGCCTCCGGCCGCGACACGGCGTTCTGGGCCACGCGCTCGGCCGACTTCCGCGCGCGGATGAGCCCGGCGCGCGGGCGGGTGGCGATGGACGATGCGTGGGACGGCTTCGCCATGGGCACGCTGGGCGTGCAGACCACGCCCCTGCACGTGGCCCGCTTTCTCCAGGCCATCGGCAACGACGGGACGATGCTGGCGCCCACCGTGGACGCCGCCCTCGCCGGCCACGGCGCGGGGCAGCGCGTGATGTCCGCCGCCACCGCGCGGCGGCTGCAGTCCGCCATGCTCGACGTGGTGCGCCGGGGCACGGGCACCGCCGCCGCCGAGGCGCTGGGCGACTCGCCGTGGCGGCTGGGGGGCAAGACGGGCACGGCCGACGGCGCGGCGGGTGACCCGGACGGCTGGTTCGCCGGCCTGGCGTTCGACGGCGACGGGCGCGCCCGCTACGTGGTGGTGGTGCGCCTGCCCGGCGGCGGACCGGGCGGCGGCGCCCCCGCGCGGCTCGCCGGCCGCATCACGCGCCTGCTCCCGGCCAGCGCCGCGGCCTCATCCGCCTCCCGGCCCGGGATCGGCTGATCCCGCCACGCGACGGATGAACGCCGGGCGGCGCGGCTCCCATGGCCGCGCCGCTTTGCTCGCTTTCAATGCTCCGGCGGGTGCGCCGACCCGCTTGCTCTCCATGCCTCAGCCCGGGACCAGGTAGGCGACCAGGTTGGCGCCGTTGTGGGCGAGGATGGGAAAGAGCAGGCTCCCCGTGCGCACCCGCAGCCACGCGAACGCCACGCCGCCCGCGAACGGCAGCAGGAAAGCGATCGCGTCGAGCGTGACCTGGCCGTTGCGGATGGCCACGCCGTGCCACAGCCCGAAGGCCAGGGAGGTGATGAGGATGGGCCAGAGCCGCGCGTCCCATCCATCCGGCGCGCGTCCGCTCGCGGGTTCCGGCCGCGGTGCGCCGCCGAACGCGCGGTAGAGCAGCGCCAGGAACACTCCGCGCATGGCGAGCTCTTCGGCCAGGCCGGGCATGGTGGCCTGGTACAGCAGCGTCTCCGCGCCGGCCCGCTGGCCACCCGCGCCCAGCAGCACGGGGATGACGATGACCGCCGCCGTCAGCAGCACCGCCGGCACCATCGAGCCGGGGCGCTGCCGCAGCGTGAGCCCCACCTCCCGCGTCGTGAGCGGCCCCCACCGCACGAACGCCAGCGCCCACGCAATGCTGAGCACCTTGCCCGTCCAGTTCCACTGCAGCCCCGGCGGGTGCACGCCCAGGATGTATTCCAGCGGCGTGATGAGGGTGTCGAACAGAAGCAGCGCCAGAAAGAGCACGGCCCAGCGCGGCTCGCTGTTCCGCGTGGTCCACAGCGCCAGCGCGACCAGCGGGGCGAGCATGGCCACCAGCAGCAGCGCATCGGCGATGAATCGCATCGGGGGGTCGGGAGGGTGCGGCGCCGCGCGGAGGATTGGCCTGCGCGGCAGCCGGGGTGAGGCAGGAAACCAGCGGCTGGGCGGGGTACCCGTGCCGCGCGCTCGCGGTTCCGCCATGCGGAGGGCGCGCGTCGCGCCGGCCGGGACGTCGCGCGAGCCGGGACAATGCCTTCGCCGCCCGCCGTCGCTACGCCGCCAGCCGCCGGACCCCCTCCAGCGCGCCCGTGCGGTAGACGGTGATGCACACCAGCTGGCCCGCGGGGTCCTTCACCGTCCAGTTGCGCCCGCTGCCTGCCGATGGTGTAGCCGCGCTGCGGGTCGGCCAAGCCCGACGCACGCAAACGGCGCGGCGGGCAAACCAGCCCCGCGGCGCCGATCCTTCCCTACCACCGAGTAGCTGGTGGTCAGCTGCAGTTGTTGTTGTCGCGCTTGCTCTTGCACTGGTTGCAAAGCTCGCCCGTCGTAGGCTTCGAGGACTGCTCGTCGTAGTTTGACGTTGGCCAGTTGCTGCAGTTGGAGCAGAAGTGCCACTCGTCGTTGCCCTTCCGGCGCCGGTACGTCGATGCCATGCTGCCCTCCTGATGATGCCGCCCCGGCCGCGCCAGGGCGTCGGTAGTGGTTCGCGGCAGATTGTCATCAATCAGCCGTGTGGCGGAGACGAATCGCTGATCGCTCCACCGGACGCATTTACATCTGTCGGATCGAGACAGCGGATTTCTCATGGAGGGTGAATAGGAAGCAGCGCGACTGGAGACGCGCCGCTTCTCGATACATCTGTGGTGTGCTTTACGCTGCCAGCCGTCGCACCACCTCCAGCGCGCCCTTGCGGTAGACGGTGATGCACACCAGCTGGCCCCCGGGGTCCTTCACCGTCCAGTTGCGCCCGTGCCTGCCGATGGTGTAGCCGCGCTGCGGGTCGGCGGCGGGTGGCGCGGCGGGATTCTTCTCGGGCATCGTGCACCTCCAGTGGGCTTGACCCTCAGCGCCCGGCAGGGCTACTCTTGGTGAGCGGGCGGCCTTCGGATCGTCTGTGGTAAGGCTGTCGGGCTACACTTGCTGAGGGTGTCCGGCAGCCTTGCTTTTCGCCCTGCCGGTATATATAGTAATATACCGACAAGCTAAAGTCAATGCTCACGTGTACCGAACCTATGGATTTCAAGACCGCGACGGATCGCGTGGCCGGCTGCATCAGCCACATGGAAATAGCTGAAGCGGCGGGCGTTTCCGTGCAGACGATCCGTCAGGCGCGGTTGAATCCGTCCGCGCCTGGGCATCGCCCGCCGCCACAAGGGTGGGAGGAGGTGTTAGCGCAATTGGCTCGTACTAGAGCGCACGAACTGATAGCGTTTGCCGAAGGACTGGAGATTACTTCCACGAATGCAGAGTCAGGCTAAAGTGCGTCGCTGAATCTTCATTTAATTCAGAAGACAGCGGCGCGGC
>DATABT010000788.1:0-1986 GCA_036259455.1 Longimicrobium sp.
GCGTGCGCCGTGGGCACCGGGCGCATCGGGCGGTCCAGCGAGGCGAAGCAGCTGGACGCGGACGCGGTCCACCTGGCGGTGCGCGCGCACGTGCGCCACGCGCACACGGACTACGACGAGCTCCTGGCCAGCGGGCTGGAACGCGCCGGCGCGCGCGAGCGGGTGCGCGACGCCGTGAATCGCGTGTTCGGCGACTGGCGCGGGGCCGCCGGTCAGTAGGGGGCGGAGGATCGATGCCGTACGTCCTTCGCGCGGTGGTCGCGTGGCGCGAGTTGCTGGCGGAGCCGCCGCCGTGGCTCGCGTGATCGTTCCGCGCCGCGGCGTCGCTGGAGGAGTTCCGCGGATGTACGCCACGCCCTGATCCCCCGCAATGACACCCGTCATCCGCCGCGCCACCCCGGACGACGCCGGCGCGCTCACCCGCATTGCGCACGCGGCCAGGAGCCACCGGGGCTATCCCGATGCGTGGATCGGGGACTGGCGCGACGCGCTCACCCTCACGCCGGGCTACATCCCGGCGCACGAGGTCTTCGCCGCGGCGAACGACGATGGCCCGCGCGGCTTCTACGCGCTGTCGCCGCGGGGAGAGACGGCCGTGGTGGACCACCTGTGGATCGAGCCGGCGTGGATGGGGCGCGGCCCGGGGCGGGCGCTGCTGGAGCATGCGATGGATACGGCGCGCGCTCTGGGCGCCACGCGGATGGAGATCGACTCCGATCCGCACGCGGAGGCGTTCTACCGGCGGATGGGCGCGCGCCGCATCGGCGTGGTCCCCGCGGGCGTGGAGGGCGTGGCGCGCGTGCTGCCGCGGATGGAGATCAACCACTGATTTGGAATGTGCGATAGCCACCCAGTCATCCCGAGGGGGCACCCGCGCCAGACCCGAAGCAGCGCAAGCACTTGCGGCGCGACCGAAGGACCTTCCATCCAGACCGGGATGGTCGGCGGCATCGCGTGGAACCAGCCCGTCGGCCGGCGCTGAAGTGTTCTGTGGGCGGAGGATGCGAAGTGCCGCCTCCCGCGGGATGGTTGTTCTGGCGCCCCGGCCTTCTGTCTGAACCGCCTCAGGGTGGCGCGCGAGGTGTTCCCCCCACCCCGGCCGCGCGGCTTCCGCTGACGACGGGGCGCGCACTTGCGTCCGCAACCCGCCCCGCCGAGCTTGCGCGCCCCGACCGCGGCGGCGGCCGGACGTTACCCGGACCATGAGGCGCGATGCGGATCAGTGCGCGGGTGGAGAACGGCAAAGGCCGGCACCACGTCACCCTCACCACCAACGGGCAGAGCCACGCGCTCTCCATCGCGCCGAAGGCGGAGGGCCGCGGCTCCAGCGCCAACGGCGGCGAGCTGCTCGCCCTGGCCCTGGCCACCTGCTACTGCAACGACGTCTACCGCGAAGCAGCCGCCCGCGGCATCGCCGTGCGTGGCGTGCGGGTGGAGGTGGATACGGAGTTCGGCGCCGCCGGCGAGCCCGCGCGCCGCATCCGCTACCGCGCCACCGTGGACGCCGACGCGCCGGAGGATGCCGTTCGCGCACTGATCGAGCACACCGACCGCGTGGCCGAGGTGCACAACACGCTGCGGGCCGGGATCGCGGTGGAGCTGGAGCGCGCGAACGCCTGACCGCCGCCGTCAGCGGGATCGCTCGCGCATCCACGCTTCGGAGACGGCGCGCCCCGCTTCCACGTCGTCCACCACCAGGACGAGCTGGTGGCTGTGGTCGCTGTACAGCACCTCGATGTTCACGCCCGCCTCCGCCATCCGTCGCGTGAGCCGCCCCAGCTGCCCCGGCTCGTCCTGCTTCAGCCGCTGCACCACGACGTCCCGCACGGCCGCCACGCGGATGCCCGCGGCGTCCAGCGCCCGGCGCGCCGCGTCGCCGTCCGTGACCAGGAAGTGCGCCACGCCGCGGCCGCCGACCACGCACGTGCCGCCGCCCTCCACGCTCACCCCCGCCCGCCCCAGCGCGTCGCCCATATCCGCCAGCGC
>DATABT010000789.1:0-1689 GCA_036259455.1 Longimicrobium sp.
CGCGGCTCCGCCCGGCACCCCCGCCACGATCCGGTCGATCTCCGGCTGGCTCAGCTCCACCAGCGGCAGCATCTCCGGCGTGAGGGACCCGCACCCCTCCGGGATCCTGTTCGCGGGGACCTCCACCTCCGAAGACGCCCGGCCCACGGCCAGGGCCAGCTCGGCCAGCACCGGCGTGGTGAACAGTGCCCGCACGTCCGTGTACAGCCCCGCGCGCCGCATCCGCCCGATCAGCCTGATCGCCAGGAGCGAGTGGCCGCCCAGCTCGAAGAAGTGGTCCCGGCGCCCCACCCGGCCCACGCCCAGCACCTCCGCCCAGATCTCGGCCATCGCCTGCTCGGTCTCGTCCGCCGGCGCCTCGTACTCCCGCGCGGCATACGCGTCGCCTTCGGGCGCGGGAAGCGCCCTGTGGTCCAGCTTGCCGTTCGCGGTCAGCGGGAGCGCCTCCAGGAAGACGAACGCGGACAGGACCATGTACTCCGGCAGGCCCTGGCGCAGGCGGTCGCGCAGCGCCTCCGCCTCCGCTTCACCCACGACGTACGCCACCAGCCGCCGGTCGCCCCTCTCGTCCTCGCGCGCGACGACGGCACAGTCCGCGACGCCGGGCGCCTGGCGCAGCGCGGCCTCGATCTCGCCCGGCTCGATGCGGAAGCCGCGCACCTTGACCTGCGCGTCCACCCGCCCCAGGAACTCCAGCTCGCCCCGGGCCGACCACCGCACCCGGTCGCCCGTGCGGTACAGCCGTGCGCCGCCTTCCACTGAGAACGGATCGGGGACGAACTTCTCGGCGGTCAGCCCCGGCCGGCCCAGGTAGCCGCGCGCCACGCCCACGCCCCCCACGTACAGCTCGCCGGGGACGCCGACCGGCACCGGCCGACCGGCCGCGTCCAGCACGTACACCCGCACGTTCTCCAGAGGGCGGCCGATCGCCGGGGCACGCCCGTCCGCCTCGCAGGAGGCCGAAGTCGCGCAGACCGTGGCCTCCGTCGGCCCGTACGCGTTCACGAAGGCACGGCCCCTGCTCCACCGCTCCACCGTCGCGGCGTCCACCGCCTCGCCCGCGCTCACCACGGTGCGCAGCTCCGGCAGCTCATCTGGCGGGAGCATGGACAGCACAGACGGCGGCAGGGTGGCCACGGTGACCCGCCCGCGCCGCAGCGTCTCCAGCAGCCCGTCACCCGGAAGGAGCTCCTCGCGCGACGCCATCACCAGCGTGGCGCCGACCAGCAGCGTATCAAATACCTCCGCCACCGCGGCGTCGAAGGACGACGAGGCGAACTGCAGCACGCGGCTGGTGCCGTCGATGCCGAAGCGGCGGGCCTGCGCGTACGCCAAGTTCGGGACGCCGCGGTGCGGCACCATCACCCCCTTGGGCGTCCCCGTGCTCCCGGACGTGTAGATCACGTACGCCAGGTGATCCGGCCCTACGCCGACGCTCGGATTCTCCGCCGGCGCCGCCGTGATCCGCGCCGCGTCCCCATCGACGCTCACCACCGCGACGCCGTCGCCGGCGGGGAGCGCCGTGCGCAGCGATTCCTGCGTCACCAGCACGGGCACGGCCGAGTCGGCCAGCACGAACGCCAGCCGCTCGGCGGGATAAGCGGGGTCTAGCGGGACGTACGCGCCACCGGCCTTCAGCACGGCAAGGACGGAGACGATCATCTCCGGCCCCCGCTCCAGGCAGATCCC
>DATABT010000790.1:0-4555 GCA_036259455.1 Longimicrobium sp.
CTGAGAAATCTACTCACCCGTGCTGGTGACCCGTTTTCTCGCTCAGGGCGTGTGTAAAGATTCATCCGCCGAAAGGCAGGTGACGTCATCCTGAGTCATTCGGCGCTGCGCGCATCCTGTGGGATGAAAGTCGCTCGCGCCGCGGCTGTCATTTCGAAGGAGGCGCCGCGTGATCGCTGCCGGTGCAGGAACCCGTGGCGCCGACTGAGAAATCTACTCGCCCGGGCAGGTGCCACGCCCCGCTCGACGGACCTCGTCCGGATTCCTTTCTATTCAGCGCCTATAGACGCGGGGCGGCTTCCATCACAGCAGAAACGTGACGGCGGCGCTGGTGTCAGCGGCGGATGTAAATCTGACACTTCCGGCGGGTGAAAATCTGATAGTCGGCCGATCGCACTCTGGTCGGCTCCCGGATGAGGCGGGAGACGGCCACTTCGTGCACTTTGGTGGCTCCACCCCAAGCGGCGACTCCCGTGATCGGACGAGAGAAGCGGAGGTACCTGCCGATCAGCCGCACGGTTGCGATGCTCTTCTTCCAGCTGATGAGCCGCCGGTACGAACGTGCTTCGACGGTGCTGACCAGCAACAAGAGCTTCGAAGAGTGGGGCGAGATCTTCGGTGACGAGGTGATGGCGGCGGCGCTGATCGACCGGCTCCTTCACCACTGCCACATCGTCAACGCCCGCGGCAACAGCTACCGGATGCGCAGCCACGCAGGCTTCGTGCGCTCCGCTGAGCCTGAAGGGCCTCGGAGCTCCGGCCCCGCTCACTCGGGGTGAGAACGAAAGATCAATCAAGGTGCGCGCAGTGCCGGATGAATCAGGAATTCACGACGGTTTCAGGAATCTGCAAGTACGTCAGCCCGCCCCGCTCACGGTACCTCGACGGACTCCATGGGAGGAGCTTCCCTCCATCGGCCAGACAAAAAGGCGCCCCCGCCGGAGCGGGGGCGCCTTTTTACACCGGTCTCGCGAATCCGCCGGTCAGAACGTGTAGCGGATGCCGGCGGCGATCTGGTAGCGCGAACCCAGGTCGCTCACCGTGAACGGGTCGGTGCGCGGCGCAAAGCCGTTCATCAGCACCCGGCCGTCCACCGGCGTGGTGCTGGAAACGCGCAGTGCCTGGTCCGCCTGGTTGGGCACGAACTCGCTGATCCCCCACTCGCGGTTGAGCAGGTTGGCGAAGTTCAGGATGTCGATGGTGAACTGCGCACCCTGGCCCCGCAGCGTGGGCAGCGTCTGCGCGAACCGCACGTCGAAGCGGTTGCTCCAGGGCTGGCGGCAGGCGTTGCGCTCGATCACGGTGCCCCGCGCCTCGCGCAGGCACTCCACGCTTTCGATGAAGGCGTTGAGGTTCTGCCACGACGCCTCGGGCGTGTACGGGTTCGACGAGCTCTGGGCCGCGAACCGGACCTCGCCGGCGTTGGCCGGAACGTAGATCAGGTCGTTGGCGTCCTGGCCGTCGCCGTTCACGTCGCCGCTGTACGTGTAGCTGTACGGACGGCCGCTCTCGCCCACGTAGATGAGCGAAAGGTCGGTGGGCGCGTTGCGGAAGAAGTTGAACTGCCGCGTGCCGCTGGCCACGACGCGGTGCGGAACGTCGTTCAGCGCCGTGCGCAGCACCGGGTCGTTCGGATCGGCGTCGATGGGGTTGAAGCGGTAGTTCGACGACGCCTGGCTGCTGGTAAGGCCGTTCACGTCCTCGGACCTGGAGTACGTGTACGCCAGCGACGCCTCCCACCCGTCGATGAACGGGCGCTGCAGCTGCGCCGTGAGGCTGTAGCTGTAGTTCTCGCCCGTGTTGTACACGTCGTACACGTTGCCGAAGCCGGCGGCCTGCACACGCGTGTACGCCGGGCGTCCCTCGACCGTGGCGTTGGCCGGGATCACCGTCAGGTCACGGTACACCGGGTCGCTGCGGCTGTCGGTGTACAGCGCCTCCAGCGTGCCGTACAGGCCCAGGGGGAGCCGCTGGTCCACCGCCACCGAGTACCGCAGCACCTGAGGCAGCTTGAACTCGGGGTCGATGACGTTGATCTCGTTGGCCAGCGCCGACACCGGCAGCGGCTGCCCCTGCGCGTTCACGCACGAGCGCGGCTGGTTGGCCGGGTCGGCCACGAACGCCGGCGCCCGCTGGCTGCTGCTGGCGCAGGTGAAGCGGGTGTAGTCCAGCCCCGTGTTGCCGTAGGCGTTGGACACCCACACGTAGGGCGTGCGGCCGCTGAACAGCCCCACGCCGCCGCGCAGCTGCGTGGTCTGGTCACCCATCACGTCCCAGTTGAAGCCCACGCGCGGGTTGAAGAGCACGCTGTTCTCCGGCACCTCGTCGGTGCGGCGGGTAAAGGTGCCCAGGTTGGCCGCGGTGTACGCCGCCTTGAACGCCGTCTCGAACGCCGTGTTGCGGCCGGGGTTGTCCGGGAACTGCGTCAGGTCCCAGCGCAGGCCGCCCGTCACCGTGAGGCGCGACGACAGCGACATGCGGTCCTGCAGGTAGAACGACAGCTGGCGCACCGAGAACTCGGCCCGCTCGTTGGCGCCCTCCACGTCGGCGTTGAAGAACGAGTACTCGTACCGGCTGGGCGTGCCGGCGCGCAGCGCGTCGATGCCGCTGAACCGGTACAGGCCGTACAGGTTGCGGGCGAACAGGTTGCTGAAGCTGAAGAACTCGTTGTGCGTACCCACCGTGACGCTGTGGATGCCGCGCGAAAAGCTCAGGTCGTTGGTGATCTCCAGCACGTCCTGGTCGAGCGCGTTGGCCACCGAAAAGTTCTCGGAGCCGGCCACCACGCGGCAGCTGCTCCCCGAGCACGAACCCGACGGCAGGTCAACCTCGATGCGGGGAAAGAGCGTCGCCGGCACGTCACGGTTGTCGCGCACCGTGGTGTAGCCCACCCGGAACTCGTTGAAGAACTGGTTGCCGAGCGTGCTGTTCAGCTGGCCCACCGTGGAGTTGGTGGTGCTGTTGAACACGTAGCCCGCGTTGCCCAGGTAGAAGGCCGCGTCGGACCGGCTGAAGTTGTCGTCGAACGCGTCCACGTAGTTGTGGCGCAGCGTGAGCCGGTTGTTGGCGCCCAGGTTCACGTCGAAGCGCGCGAACAGGTTGTTGCTCTCGCGGCGCAGGTTCAGCTCCTGGTACGTGCCGGCGTCGTAGCCGTAGCGGTCGCGCAGGACGGCGGCCACCGAGTCCACGCGGGCGCCGTTGATGCTGGCGCTCCCCACGGTGGTAAAGCCCGTGGACCCGCCGGTCGTCACGAAGGTGCCGTTGGGCGCCTCGCGGCGGGCCACCTCGCCCGCGACGAAGAAGAACGCGCGGTCGCGCACGATGGGGCCGCCCAGCGAGAACGCCAGCTCGTTCTGCGTGAAGTCGGCGATGTCGCTGGAGCGGACGGTGTTGCCGCCCTGGGTGACCTGGTAGTTGCCCACCAGCCCCTCGTTGCGGCCAAAGAAGGCGAACGAGCCCTCCCAGTCGTTGGTGCCCGACTTGGTGACGGCGTTGATGCCGGCGCCGGTAAAGCCGCCCTGGCGCACGTCGAAGGGGGCCAGCACCACCTGGAACTCCTGGATGGCCTCGAGCGTGATGGGCTTGGTGCCCGCCTGGCCGCCCGGGGTGCCGCTGGAGGCAAGGCCGAACAGGTCGTTGTTGGCCGCGCCGTCGATCTGGATGCTGTTGAAGCGGAAGTTGCGCCCCGCGCCGCTGGTGCCGCTGCCGCTGGTGCTGATCTGCGGCACCAGGCGGGTGAAGTCGGTGAAGTCGCGGGTGATGGTGGGCAGGCGGGTGATGGCCGAGTCGCTGATGACCATGGCCGTGCCCGTGCGCCCGGGCGAGATGACCGCCCCCCCGTCCTCGGCCGTGACGGCGATGGTCTCCAGCAGCACCGCCTGGGGCGCCAGCGTAAAGTCCACCGTCTCGGTCTGGCTCAGGGCCAGCTGCAGGTTGGCGCGCGACTGCGTGGCCAGTCCCACGCGGGAGGCCTGCACGCGATAGGGCCCGCCGGGCTGCAGGCCCTGCAGCAGAAAGCGCCCGTCGGCACGCGTCACGACGCGGTACTCCGCCCCGGTGCGCGTGTTGGTGGCGACCACGGCCGCCCCTTCGATGGGCTCACCCTGCTCGTTGGTGACCCGGCCGGCGACCGCCGATGTGGTCACGCCCTGCGCCGCGGCCGGGCCAGCCCAGCCCAGCAACGCAAGGAGCGCCCACAGCAGCACAGCCGCCGCGTGCGAACGTCGAATCATCAAGTTTTCCTCGGGGGAGTTGGAGGTTTGCCGCTCCGGACTGCCTCGTCCGGCGCGTAACGGTAGCACGCCCGGGTTGCACGAGACAGGCATCAATGTAACGAGTTCGGAACGAGCGTCAACGGAGTCGCCCTTTTCGAACGCCCGCTCGAAAACGCCTGAGTGCCAACGGAATACGCGATCCCCGCTGCGGCGCGCGCTCCGGGGCCCTTTTCGTCCCTGCTCCCGCGTTCCGTATCACCTCCTCCTCCGCCACTTCGATCCGCCTGATGCCACCCGCCCCGGCTTTCAGGCGGCGAGGAGCCGGGGGAGGGCCCCAACGA
>DATABT010000791.1:0-2768 GCA_036259455.1 Longimicrobium sp.
CCGCACGGGGCACTCCATCGACCGCGAGCTGCACGGGTCGGGGCCCAACATCGACAACCTGGAGTCCAGGGACACGCGGCGGCTGATCCAGGGCGTGGGCTTCTCCATCGAGCCCGGCATCTACCTGAGCGGCGACGTGGGAGTCCGTTCGGAGGTGGACGTCTGGATGGGGCCGGACGGGCCGGAGGTGACCACGCCCGAGCCGCAGACGGAGGTGTACGCGCTCCTTTCCGACCCGCGCTTCGCCTGATGAGCGCCGAGCCCATCCCCCTGCCGCGATCCGGGCCCGCGCACGGCTGGGCGCTGCTCGGCGTGCTGCGCGCCGCCGTGGATCACGAGCCATGGGACCCGGCGGACCCCGCCATGGGCGTGGAGCTGCTGCGCGAGGGCGACCTGGCGGCGCTGGTGGCTCCCGCGCCTCCGCCGGGGACGGACGCGCATCCCGACCACCTTGCAGCGCGCCACTGGGAGGTGCACCGCGCCCTGCTGCGCGACGACATCGTCCCGGCGCCGGTGGGCGTGGTGTTCCCGGACCGCGACGGCGTGCGCGCGTTCCTGACGGAGTCGTACGCGGGGCTCAGCGGGGCGCTGGACCGGGTGGCGGGGCGGTGGGAGTTCCGCCTGCACGTGGAGGTGGTGGATACGGCCTTCAGCCGCGCGCTGGCGCTGGACCTGTCCACGCACATCTACGCGGAGCTGCGACGCATCTCCGCCTCGTCCGTCACCCTTCCCGCCACGCCCAACCGCGTCCTGAGCGCCGCCTTTCTCGTCGACCGCGCCACGACCGCCGCGTTCCAGGACCGCCTGGAGGTGCTGGCGCGGCTCAACAGCGCGCTGGGGCTGGATCTGACGGGCCCGTGGCCGCCGTATGACTTCGTGGCGATGGGGTAGGGGTGTTATGGGGTGATGGGTGAAACGAGATGGGGCGGGTTTCGCGTCGGGATCCCAGGGGTGGGGGATATGATACGCGATAGGGTGTGATCTCGCCCCAGGCCACCCCGGGATGAATCCCGGGGCTATGACGGCCACAAGCCCCGCCCCGGGCTCGCTGAGCTACGTGAGCAGGTGAAGCCCCGTTTTGCGAGGAACGAGCAAAGACGGGGCTTATGGCCCTTGTAGCCGCGGGTTTCAACCCGTGGTGACGGGGCGGGCGCGACCATCCGCATCGCGTGACGCACCCCGACGGCCACGCGGGCGCGGCGGAGACCCACATCCAGACAGGCGCACGGACAAACGCGACATGAAGCTTACCTTCGAGACCTTCGAGCTCAACACGAAGCACGCGTTCAACATCGCGCGGGAGCAGGCTCCGCCGGCGCGCAGGCTGGTGTGGGTGCGCATCCGCGACGAGGACGGCGTGGAGGGGTGGGGCGAGGCGTCGCCGCAGCCGTTCTACGGCGAGACGGCGGACACCGTCGCCGCCGTGCTGCCGCGGCTGGCGGGCGCGCTGGAGGCCGCGTCCGGGGGCGATCCGTTCGCGCTGGAGCGCGCCGACGCGGCGCTGCGGCACGCGCTGGCGCACAACGGCTCGGCGCGCGTGGCGGTCAGCGCCGCTCTGCACGACCTGGTCGGCAAGAAGCTGGGGCTGCCCGTGTGGAAGCTGTGGGGGCTGGATCCCGTCGCGGCGCCGTCGTCGTTCACCATCGGCATCGACGACATCGACGTGATGCGGCGGAAGGTGCGCGAGGCGGCGGCGTATCCCATCCTCAAGATCAAGGTGGGCACCCCCAGCGACTTCGAGGTGCTCACCATGATCCGCGAGGAGGCGCCGGACAAGGTCATCCGCGTGGACGCCAACACCGGCTGGACCGCCAAGCAGGCCATCGCCGCCATGCCCATCCTGGCCGACTTCGGCGTGGAGTTCGTGGAGCAGCCGCTCCCCGCTCACGACCTGGCGGGCCTCAGGCTGGTCCGCGAGAACTCGCCCCTCCCCATCATCGCCGACGAATCGTGCGAGACGGCGGAAGACGTGGCCAGGCTGGCGGGCGTGGTGGATGGCGTGAACATCAAGCTCAGCAAGTGCGGCAGCCTGCGCGAGGCCGTCCGCATTGCCCACGCGGCGCGCGCCCACGGGATGAGCGTGATGCTGGGATGCATGATCGAGTCGACCCTCGGCATCGCGGCGGCGGTGCAGGTGGCGCCGCTGGTGGATTACGTCGATCTGGATGGCGCCGCGCTCCTGGCCCGCGATCCGTTCGTCGGTCCCGGAATCGAGGAGGACGGCACGCTGCGGTTCAACACCGAGCCGGGACTGGGGGTACGGGCGGTGGAGTAGCGAGCGCGCATCCGGCCCCACGCCGGGCGGTTGAAACCGGGTCTGGAACGTCACCAGGTCCGCCTCCGCGGACGCGCGTTGGCGAGACTGGAACGCGGAGCCGATCACCAGGGATTCGACGGTTTCCACCTCCCCCGGAATGGGGGGAGGTCGCCAGCGCGTCGGGCGGGAGGGGGCGCCCTGCGCGAGCTCACCAGCTGAAGTTCTCCCGCTCCGCGAGGAGCGAGCGGGGAGGGGCCCCCGCCGTCCGACTGGCCCCGTCGCCTGTTCGGTGACATATTTCCGGAACGGACGGCGCACGCCGACGGTACATCCCACCAAGCCCAGCCGCAGGCCTCCTACCCGCAGTCGCATGCCGCTCGCCCCTCCCGTCGCGGAACGCTCGCCGGCACTCGCGCGTCCCGCTTCGCCACCACGGCTCCGCGCGTCGGTCGTCGCGCCGGCCGCCATGGACCGCGCCACCCGCGACGCGGCCTTCGTGCTCTTTCGCGCG
>DATABT010000792.1:0-4170 GCA_036259455.1 Longimicrobium sp.
AGCGAGGCGTGGCACCTGCCCGGGCGAGTAGATTTCTCAGTCGGCGCAACGGGTTCCTGCACGGGCAGCGATCACGCGGCGCCTCCTTCGAAATGACAGCCGCGGCGCGAGCGACTTTCATCCCACAGGGTGCGCGCAGCGCCGAATGACTCAGGATGACGTCTGCGTCAGCCCTGAACGCGTCCCTATTCCCTATTCCCTATTCCCTATTCCCTATTCCCTATTCCCTATTCCCTATTCCCTCACCAGCGCCACCGCCCGCAGCGGCCCGCCCGACCCGCTCTCGATCTTCATCGGCAGCGCGATGACCGTGGCACCGCGCGGCGGAAGCTGGTCCAGGTTCGTCAGGTTCTCCAGCCCGGGTACGTTGGCCTCCGCCGCCACGCGATGCACGCGGAAGTCACTCGACTGCCCGTAATCGATCGACGCCGCGTCCACGCCCAGCGCCGCCACGCGCCGCTCCTGCACCAGCAGCCGCGCCGCGTCCTCGCCATAGCTGGGAAAGTGCAGGCGCGACGCATCGCCCGGCGCGTCGTCGCCGAAGTAGCGGCGCCGGTCCGGCCAGCGTGTGCTCCACCCCGTGTTCAGCAGCACGATGGTCCCCGCGGCGATGCGCCCGTGCCGCCGCTCCCACGCCTCCACGTCCTCCACGGTCAGCCGGTAGTCCGCATCCGTCGCCGTGCGGTCGCGCACGTCGATCACCACCGCGGGCGCGATCAGCCGATCAAGCGGCACCTGGTCCGCCGTCTGGCGCCCTTCGAAGAAGTGGACGGGCGCGTCCAGGTGCGTGCCCCCGTGCTCCGGCGCACAGAACGCGTTGCTGGCGTAGAACCATCCGCCCGGCGTGGTGCCGTAGCTCTGCCGGTCCAGCGTGAACCCGCTGGTGGCTGTGGGCCAGTACAGCGTCCGCTCGCCGAAGGCGTGCGTAAGGTCCACCATCCGGTGTGCCGAAATGGGAACGCCGCCCGCGTGGGCGCAGGCGGTCACGGTGGAGCAGAGGACGAGCAGGGCGGCGTGACGCATGGTCGGGCTCGGAGACGGGGCGGCGGCCGGTGGAGCGCGGATGTGCACCACTGATGCGGCCGTGCCCCGTGCCCGTCAAGCCGGTCGTGAGGAGGGATGGGCCGACGCGACGAGAACCGGCCGGCCCCGCGCACGGGACCGGCCGGCGGTGTGTTGCCCTCGATCGGCCTCGGCCGGCGCCGCTCAGCAGGCGCAGGGGCCGGTGGTCTGGGGGTCCGTGGTCGGCGGGCACCAGATGCCGCACGTCCACTGCCCATACGTGGCGCGGGCGGCGTGTACCGTCCCCGCCGCCTCCTCCATCCTGGCGGTCTGGAACGAGATCACCTGCAGGTCTTCGGCGTTCAGCTTGAGCTTCTTCATCCGCGGCAGTCCTTGTAGGGGAGAATCAGGATTGTGCTACCGTAGCACGTTTGTATTAATCTACAGCAAACATCGGGAATTGAGTACCCCTGCACCTGTAGCCGGAAAGAAAAGGACCGATCGTGCGAGCATCTACGGACTCCACCTCTGAACGACGCGTGATGATTTCCTGAGTCATCCAGTGCTGCGCATCGCCGGCGGATGAAACTCGCTCGCGCCGCGACCTGTCATTTCGAAGGAGGCGCCCCCGGGATCGCCGCCCGTGCAGGAAGCCGTTGCGCCGACCGAGAAATCTACTCGGCCGGGCAGGTGGTCCGTCGTCGGCTTCGACCCCCGCCCAGCGTCCTTTCCATTTCGGGAGCGCGCCGCTCTCCATCTGCTGCTACGAAACACCTTGGCGGTGACCGACGGATGCGCTTGCGTTCGTTTAGGGTTCCGCGCGCGCACTCCCTGAAGAGCAACAATCCCGGTCGAGCCCGGAGCGGGAAAACCGGTCACCAGAACGGGTGAGTAGATTTCTCAGTCGGCGCCCCTGGTTCCTGCACGGGCAGCAATCGCGCGGGCGCCGTCTTCGAAATGACAGCCGCGGCCCGGGGCGGTTATCATCGTACCGGGTGCGCGTAGCGCCGGAGGACTCGGGAAATCACTGTTGCCGGGTTCGGAGATCACTCATCACCGGGCTTCCGCCCGCGCCTCCGCCAGCGACTCCCGGCCCGGCGCCCACTCCGGATGGAGCCGCACGTTCGCCTCGAACACGCGCACCGCGTCCGGCAGCCGCCCCTCCAGCTTCCACAGCTGGTAGCCGAGCTCGTTGAGCGCGCGGGGGCGGATGCGCGCGGCGGGGGTGCGCTCCAGCCACGCCAGCGCCGCGTTCAGCCCCTCCGCCTCCAGCACGCGCACCAGTTCCTCCTCCGGCTCCAGCGCCGCCGCCACGGCCGCGCGCATGGCCCGCAGCGAATCGGCGGGGAGCCAGCGGCCGCCCGCCATCACCCCCGCGATGAGCGACGCGTTCGCCACGTCGTCCAGCGGGTTGCCGAGCACCAGCAGCAGGTCCGCCGGCGCCCCCGCCGCCACCGTCCCCGCGCCGTCGCCCGCCCCAAGAAAGCGCGCCGGCGCCGACGTGGCCGCGCCCAGCGCCTGGTACGGCGTGAGCCCCGCGCGCACCAGCTGCGCCAGCTCATCGTGCACCGACGCGCCGGGAAGGACGAAGTTGTTGCCCGCGTCCGTCCCCAGCAGCACCGGCACCCCGGCGGCGGCCATCCGCCGCACCAGCGTGCGCTGAAAGCCCAGCAGGCGCCGCTGCGTGGGCACGGGCGTGCCGGAGCGCAGGTAGCGGTTGCGCCCGGCGGCCCAGGTGCGGCGCTCCACCGCCGGCACGTTCCGCAGGTCCGCCGCCAGCAGCGCGTCCAGTTCCACCCGCTGTCGCGAGATCAGGTCGTAGTTGGTCAACGTGGTGATCAGCGCGATCCCGCCCTCCCGCATCCCCACGACGATGCTGTCCAGCTGCGCCTGCGACTCGATGGGCGAGTACAGGAACTCCTCCGCGTGGGCCACCGCCGCCGGCCGCGCCGCCAGCAGGTCGCGCCACCCGAGGTTGCGGGGGATGTGCCCCACCGTCCGCATCGCCCGCGTCCGCGCCTCGTCCGCCAGCGCGGTGAACGCCTCCGCGGACACGTCGTCGTAGACCTTTATGCAGCGGAATCCCTCCGCAGCGTACGCCGCCACGGTCCGGCGCGCCTCGTCCCCCGTCCGCACGCCGCTCACGGGCCCGGCGCACGCCTCCACCCGTGGCGCGGGTCCATCCATCCGCCAGTCCAGAATCTCATCGAACGCGTTCAGGTACTGCACCGTCGTGACGCCCCAGGAGAGGTAGACCGGGTGAAGGAGGGGGTCCACCGGGTGCGCGTGCATGTCCGCCAGCCCCGGCATCAGGTACGCGCCCCCGCCCGCGACGCGCAGCGCGCCGGCCGGCACCGCCACGCTGTCCGCGTGTCCCACGGCGGCGATGCGGCCTTCGCGCACCAGAACCGTGCGGCGCGGAAGCACCCGCTCGTCGCGCATCGTCACCACGTTCACGTCCACGAACGCGACGGTGGATTGTGCCCGTGCCGTGGCGGAAAACAGGCATGCGGCGGCGATCCCCGCCATTCGGAGGATGTGCATCATGAGCACTCTGGTTCGATGAGGATGCGGGATGCGCGGAGGTGCGCACCCGCGTTTTTCGTTCGATGGATACCGGCGGCCGCGCGGCCGCCGGAGTGAAGCGGCTCAGTCGATGGGACGCAGGCGCACCGTGGCGCCGTTGACGGTGATGGACATCTCCCCCGTCTCGCCGTCCACGGACACGCCGGAGGGGTCGGCGCCGCTCAGCTCCACCCGCACGCCGCCCACCTGCCCGGCGTAGCGCACCGCGGGCGGCGCCGCGGCGGCGGGGCGGCCGGCGACGACCCGTGCGTCGATGGTTCGCCCCGCCCGGCGCACCCGCAGGACGATCCGATCGTCCGGACGCACCGCGCCCAGCGCGCGGCCGCCCTCGCGCGAGGTGACCGGCAGCCCGCGCACGTGGGTCAGCACGTCGCCCTCGCGCAGGCCGGCGCGCGCGGCGGGGCTGCCGGGCTGCACCGCGTACAGGATGGGTTCGCCTTCCGACTCCCAGTACGGCGCCGCGTCCCCCGCCTCGCGCGCCCAGCCGCACTGGTTGCACGCCAGTCCGAACCCCAGCCACCCCTCCGGCCGCAGCTCCGGCACGTCCGGCACCGGCACCGGCCCCGAGGACGGCCCGCCCGG